>CACILY010000021.1 GCA_902587615.1 uncultured Prochlorococcus sp. | reverse complement strand
GAAAACAAGAAAACGACCTCTTCGCTTAGAAGGAAGATTTGAGTTTCAAAGTTATGAGAACACTAGGGACTTTTTGGATAGTTTAAGTTCACTTTCTGAGAAGATACAAAAATTTCCTGATATTAGTTTTGGTAAAACGTATGTAAATATCACCATACGTCCTGAAAATGATCTTGAAAAAGATTTTCTTCCTAAAGAAGATCATGATTTTGCAGAGTCTATTAGTTCACTGCTTCCTTTAAATAACTAGCTTATAGCTTTTAGGGGTTTAGTCTTCTTTTGGTTGTTCAAGATCTCTTCTTATTAGTGCCATTAGATAAGAAGGTGCTTTATATCTTCCAGGTAAACATCTATTAAGTGTCTCTAAGTGCCCCCAGCAGACAGTCCTTTCTATTTGTTGAGCAGATCGACCTTGTTGGATTAAGCGTCTTAATGCTTTGCAGTAGAGGGGGTAACCAGCCTCGAGTTCGCCAATAGTTAGCTTGGCTACGGTCATGCTCTGTCGCAACGCAAGACTTAATCTAGACAATTATGTGTCCTATTTGCAAAGCCCCCATAAGTTATTAAATTAATTTTAATTTGAAATTTATAAAAATTAGGCTATCCAAGCAATGCAGTCGATTTCAATTTTTGCTCCTTTTGGAAGGGCAGATACTTCTACACAAGCTCTTGCAGGACTAGTTCCATCGTTAAATTGTTCGGCGTAAATTTTGTTAACTTTATTGAAGTCACTTAAGTTTGTTAAATAAATAGTTGTTTTTACAACATTAGAGCTATTGGCTCCTGCCTCATTTAATACAGCAAATAGATTCTTAAGTACTTGAGATGTTTCTTTTTTCAATATCGCCATCTCCAATTAGTTCTCCATTCGTTGGATTTAATGCAATTTGTCCTGAGCAAAACAACCACCCATTTGCAGCAATTGCTTGGTTGTATGGACCCACAGGCTCAGGAGCATTTTTTGTTTTAATTGATTTGCTATTGAAGGAAGTCATAAAACGAATGTCTTTTACTAATGGATAATTTGCTTAACTTGTCCAATGATCTTTGTGATGCCTTAAGAATGAGAACTCTTTAAGGCTTCTAGCACGAAGAAATAGATTCGTCATTTGCTCTAAATGTAAGGTACTTGGAAGGGTGGTTAGTCCATCTTCTCTTGTTTTTATAACTTTCTGAAGCCTTTTTTTTATTGCAATGTCTTCAGGAAAAAGCTCATTTGCCCAACGTAAATTACTTAAGGTGTATTCATGTGCACAGAATATTTGGGTGTTTAAGGGCAAGGTATTTATTCTTTTTAATGAGAGATACATTTCAGCACTAGAACCTTCAAATAGACGTCCACAGCCCCCTGCAAATAATGTATCTCCGCAAAATAAAGCTGGCGATTTGCTGTTGTTTTGATGATCCTTTAAGAAATAGGCTAAATGTGTATTTGTATGACCTTTGACTTGAAAAACTTGAAGAGGAAATCCCATAAGTAGTATCTCATCACCATCTGAGACTGATGTCGTTTGGAAAGGGATACGATTAAGATCATCTTTAGAAGCAATTACTTCTGTCCCTGGCCATGATTTTAAAAGTCCTTCAGTTCCACCTATGTGATCAAAATGGTGATGTGTCTGGAGAATTGCTTTGAGGAATAGATTATTTGCTTTTAACCAGCTTTCTACGGGCTCTGTAATTGATGGATCTACAACAACAGCGTTATTTTCTTCGACCCATATCCATACAATATTGTCTTCTAGAACAGGTAAAGGGTGAATCATGAAGTCGTTTCGTTGTTTTGCCATGCCGTTTTAAGGGGGGAATAGTTAAAGTCTTTTATGAGGAATTAACACATGATTACTGTCGCATTAGCAAAGGGAGCTTTGCTTAAAGATTCAGTTTCGCGTTTTGCGAATGCCGGTTTAGACTTTTCCCAGGTTTTAGACCCATCTAACCGTCAGTTAATGGTGCCTTCGCCTTGTGGTCGTGCTAGGGCTTTGCTTGTGCGTAATGGTGATGTTCCAGTTTATGTTGCATATGGTCAAGCACAGTTGGGAATAGTTGGTTATGACGTCCTTAAGGAAAAGAACATGCCAGTAGCAACTCTATTGGATTTAGGTTTTGGCGGGTGTCATATGAACTTGGCTGTTAAATCAAATAGTGGCTATAAGCAAGCAGGGGATTTACCTCCGCATTGTCGAGTGGCAAGTAAATTTACCAATTGTGCTAAAACTTTCTTCGAGGAGATTGATCTTCCGGTAGAACTGGTTCATCTAACTGGTTCAGTTGAACTAGGACCTTTGACAGGCATGGCTGAAGCAATTATTGATTTAGTGGCAACAGGAAGAACGCTTAAAGAGAATGGATTGATATCTATAGAGGAGTTATTTAAGTCAACTGCCCGCTTGATCGGTCACCCTCTTTCTTTGAGACTTGATAACGGTGATTTGCGTTCAATAGTTGAATCAGTTCAAAAACAGACGGTCTTCTCCAATTCCTCTGCCTAATGCATTTTAAAGATATACACCGAGTTAGACGTCTTACTCGTTATTTACGAAAGGAAAAAAGACGTTTGCTTTTGATTTGCACCATTCTTCTACCAGTTGCTTTAGCTGGAGCAATTCAACCTGTATTAGTAGGACAAGCAATAAGTGTTTTAAAGGGAGAAGAGACAATCTTTTGGGTTGATTATTTTTCTCCTAAATCAGCAATAAGAGTTTTAGTAGGAATTTTATTTGCATCCGTTCTTTTACGACTTGCACTTCAAGGTATACAAAGTTATAGCATTCAGGCAGTAGGGCAAAGGCTTACAGCAAAGATACGTGAAGACCTTTTCTCTCATTCCATGGCATTGTCATTGAGATTTCATGACAAAATGCCAGTAGGAAAATTGTTGACGAGATTAACTAGTGATGTTGATGCCTTGGCGGAAGTCTTTGGTAGTGGAGCTGTTGGCGTTCTTACTGATGTTGTAAGCATTTTTGTGATTTCTTTGACAATGGTTTTAATGGAGTGGCGCTTAGGAGTTTTGCTTTTAATAACTCAAGTACCTGTAATACTCACAATTATTTGGTTGCAAAGGAGATATAGAAGAGCTAACTATTTAGTAAGAGAAGAGTTATCTCAATTAAATGCAGATTTTCAAGAGAATTTACAAGGGATTGAAGTTGTTCAAATGTTTAGAAGAGAAGTGATTAATGGAAGAAAATTTGGTGTTACGAGTGAGGATTATCGGAAGGCAGTTAATGGCACTATTTTTTATGACAGCAGCATATCTGCATTTATTGAATGGGTCTCATTAGGTGCAGTGGCTCTTGTGATTGCTTGTGGAGGATTTCTTGTGACAGGTGGATCCATGGGACTTGGAACTCTTACAACTTTTATTCTTTATTCTCAAAGATTGTTTGAACCTCTTCGCCAACTTGCTGAACGCTTTACACAGATTCAAGGTGGACTGACAGCAGTTGAAAGAATCGGTGAATTGTTAGATGAAAAAGTAGAGATTTTTGATCAAATGCCAATCAATTCAACTGGTGTTAATGAGAGTTCGAATACTAGATTTTTATCTGGAGAAGTTGTTTTTGACAAAGTTTCTTTCTGCTATCGCCCTGACGAACCTATTGTTAAAGATTTAAGTTTTAAAATTGCTCCTGGAGAGCATGTGGCCTTAGTAGGACCTACGGGCTCAGGGAAAACAACAATTATTAGATTGTTATGCAGATTATATGAACCTCAGCAAGGAAGAATTCTTATTGATGGAACAGATATCAGAGAGATACCTCTTCATGTGCTTCGTAGTAATCTTGGAATAGTGTTGCAAGATACATTCTTATTTAGTGGAAATGTCGCGGACAATTTAAGACTTGATGCTTCTGTAAATAATGATTACTTGAAACGTGTTTGCTCAGAATTGGGACTAACGGGATTCCTGAACAGATTACCTAATGGGTTGGCAACTAAATTAAGAGAAAGAGGTGGCAACCTTTCTTCAGGAGAACGTCAACTCTTGTCTGTTGCAAGAGTGGCTATTAGGAACCCCTCAGTTTTAGTAATGGATGAAGCTACAGCTTTTATGGACCCATCTACAGAGGCAACACTTCAGAGAGATTTAGATCGATTGTTAGAAAGAAGGTCTGCTTTAGTAATTGCTCACCGTTTAGCAACGGTTAAATCTGCTGACCGAATATTAGTTTTGAGAAGAGGTGAAATAATTGAGGAAGGAACTCATGATTTTCTTTGTAGGCAAGGTGGCCTATATTCTCAACTGGCTGA
The DNA here is from genome assembly GCA_902587615.1 of uncultured Prochlorococcus sp. Classification (GTDB taxonomy): domain Bacteria; phylum Cyanobacteriota; class Cyanobacteriia; order PCC-6307; family Cyanobiaceae; genus AG-402-N21. Next base: position 13,701 of record CACILY010000021.1, on the reverse strand, counting down.
TTTACAGGAACGTGGGTTGGCCAAACTGTAATTAAATTACTTATCTTTAACAAGATGATATTTAATAAAGCTCTAAATAGTTTTGGACAGGATTGGAGTAACAAAACTCCCAGCTTAAAAAAAGACATATTAGAGAAAATGTATGGACATCGAGCAAGCATTTGTCCCTCTGCTTCTATTGATAAAATCTTCGTATTTAGTCGATCAAGACCTTTTGACTTAATTGAATTAGAGCAATTATTACAATCAGTTGGATGGAGCCAAAGACCTTTGAGAAGAGTTAGAAGGGCTTTGGATCATAGTCTAATAAAAGTAGGCCTATGGAGACATGATCCTAAATTTCCTCGCTTGGTGGGGTTTGCCCGCTGTACGGGTGATGGAATTCTGGAAGCCACAATTTGGGATGTCGCAATTACACCTGTTTATCAGAATCAGGGATTTGGTAAAAAACTTATGGTTTATATGATCCAATCACTAAAGGAAACTGGTATAAAAAGAATTACCTTATTTGCAGATCCCGGAGTGATCTCTTTTTATAAGAGTCAAGGCTGGACCTTAGAGCCAAACGGTCAATCTTGTGCATTTTGGTATGCAAATTAAATCAGTAAGTAATATTCATCATACTTGCTAAGTTAAGTTAATTTCTTTTGCTTTTGTAATAAGCCTGTGCAAGTTTTTTGGAATGAACCCCCTTTTTCCATCGGTATCTAAAAAATGCATTCATTATGGCTTGGGAGATTATATTTGATTCTTTCCATTTACGACCACTAGTGTATATAGGGAGTTCAATTCTTTTCGGATGATTATATTTATTTGATCTAAGTATAAAATCAATATCTTCCATAATATGAAGATTAGAATATCCTCCTAAGTGCAGATATAGTTCTTTAGTTATTAGTAGACCTTGATCACCATAAGGTGTTTTGAAAAATCTACACCTTAGTGCAACAAAAATCTCTAAGAGCCGCAGAGCTATGCCATTTGCATTAACTCTTAAATCAAAATACCAACAACTTTGTTGAGCTAATGGATTATTTATTATTTTTTTTAAGGCCTGAGGCCACTGTTTGTGAAGTCTGCTATCTGCATGAATGAATAGGAGCCAATCTCCTTTAGCATGCTTTGCTCCTATATTAAGTTGACTACCTCTATTTGCTTCATTGGTTTTAGTGACATGGGCTCCTGCTAATTGAGCAATAAATGCTGATAGGTCTTTACTTCCTCCATCAACTACATGTATATCAAGGTTGTCTTGCCATAGATTTATATCTGCAATTAACAATGGAAGTTGTGAGGCCTCATTAAGTGTTGGGCAAATAATACTTAGTGTTTGTAATCTTTTTATGTTTGCCATGGTGAAAGATCTTCAATATTGTCGAGATCATTTAGTTCTCTTAGTAATTTTATTTGGATACCTTGAGATAGTCCTCTCTTGATTGTTGTTCTAAGCACTTCTTTTGTTCCCCAAGGTATACCGCTAAACGGCCAAGTTACTAGAGGGGTAACTATTTTTTTTGAAAAACCAATTAACCAATAACCACCATCACTTGCTGGACCTAAGACTATTTCATTTTTTTCTAATGCAGCTAAAGCCTCAAGTAACTCTAGTTTACTTAGACTTGGAAGATCTGTTCCAATTACTATGCTTTCTCTTTTGAAATTTCGCTTTTGTGCTTGTAATATCTGATGTTTCATACGTAGACCTAGAGTACCCTCTTTTTGATTAATAACATTTTGAATACCCTTTAGGTCACCAAACCTATTCGCGGCATTATTACCAATACCGGAGATGGCTAGTTGAATTTCAACAAGACCTTCCTTCTCAAGGGATTGAGCTACCTTTATGGTGTGATTGGTTAGTCTTTTTTGAATTGCTGCGGCACGATCAAATCCAATATCCTTGGCAAGCCTACTTTTGCAACGCTTTCTTCCATGCCAGCGAGACATTACAATCAGAACTGGTTTATTCATTAAATATAGAATGCATTTTTCTTTTAGAAGACGTTTGAATTATGTGCTTTTTATTTGCATTCCATCCAATTATTTCCGACTCCTGTCTCAACCACTAAAGGGACACTAAGTTTTAAGCTGCTTTCCATTATATTAACTACTAATTTTTCCACTTCATTTAATAGGTCGGAGGCTACTTCTAGTACAAGCTCATCATGGACTTGAAGCAACAGATGAGCGGGCAGATTTTTCTTTTTTAATTCCTCATCAAGTTTTATCATTGCAATTTTGATAATGTCGGCGCTTGACCCTTGGATAGGGGCATTCGCAGCCGCTCTAAGTTGTTGAGCCTCTATTCCCGCTCTGCGTGCAGTGATTAAGTCGATTTCAAATGGATCTTTACCTTTGAGACGTCCTAACCCATTTTTGTTAAAGTGAAAATACCGACGTCGACCTAAAATTGTCGTGACATATCCTCTGCTCAATGCAAGTCTTTCTTGAAGCTCTAAGAATGAAAAAACTTTCTTATAACGATTTTTATATTTAGCTAGGAATTCTTTTGCCTCTGAAATTGTTACTCCTGTTGAACGGGAAAATCGCTGGGCACCCATTCCATAGATCACTCCAAAGTTTATTGTTTTTCCAAGTCTTCTTTCTGCTTCATTTATGGAATGTTTGTCTAGCAATAACTTAGCAGTTAGAGAATGTACATCTTCTCCTTTTTTATATGCGTTTTGCAGGATTTCTTCCCCAGAAAGATGGGCGAGTATTCGGAGTTCGATTTGAGAATAATCTGCGCTAAGCAGTTTCCAATTTTCTTTAGGAAGAAAAGCTTTTCTTATTTGTCTACTAAATTCAGTTCGGATGGGTATATTCTGTAAATTAGGATTGCTACTGCTTAAGCGACCTGTTGCTGTTACCGCTTGGTTGAAATCAGTATGAACTCGGTTGGTTTCTTTTTCTATTAATAGAGGAATGGCCTCCACATATGTGCTTAATAGTTTACTGAGTGTTCTGTATTCAATAATCTTTGAAACTATAGGATGATCGGATACGAGTTTCTCTAAAACATTCGCATCTGTGCTCCAACCAGTTTTTGTTTTTCGGGATTTTTTCTTATCAAGCTTCATATTCTCAAATAAGATCTCTCCTAATTGTTTTGGTGAACTGATATTGAATTCTTTATCTGAGAAGTTATGAATTTGCTTTTCCAAGTCAACTAGATTCGTTTTAATAGATTTTGAGAGTCCTTGAAGATAAGGAACATCTACCCTTATCCCTGTAACTTCCATTTTTGCGAGAACTTTTTCAAGAGGTTGTTCAACTTTTTTAAGCAGTCTAAGGATGTCCTCTCCCATTCTTTCAAGGTTTTTCTTGAGTTGAATAGAGAGCTTTCTCGTCAGATGAACATCCATTCCGCAATATAAGCTTGCATCATTTATAGAAACATCCGCGAATGTTTTGCCCTTACCTACTATTTCAGTGAAATTAGTTGGGGTGAAGCCAAATTCCCTTTTACATATTTCAGCTAAACTATGTTTAGTAGTCGAATCACAGAGATAGTCTGCTAATAAAGTGTCCATTATTACTCCTTCCAGTTCGACTCCGTGGCGAAGGAATATTGATCGGTCATATTTTGCATTTTGTAGTACTTTTGGGTGCTTTTCACTTGTAAGCCAAGGTGTTAACTGTTGGAGTACAAAGTTTATGGGGAGTTGATTCATATCATCTGAATTGAGAATATTGGATTCACTTTTATGTCCCATGGGAATATAGGCTAGTTGATCTATTCCTTCCCCCCAACTGACTCCGATTCCTACGAGTTCGGCTTTGAAGGGGTTAAGACTAGTTGTTTCTGTATCAAGAGCGATTGGCTCACTTTGATCCTTATGATTTAATAATTTGCTCAGAAGAATTTTCAGTGTAGACTCACTTCTAATTATTTGAGGCTGAATTTTGAATGGTGATGTTTCAACATTAGTTGTACTTACTTCCTTAGGCGATGAATTTTTGATATAGGGTTCGACATATTGTTGATTCGCTAAGTAGCCACCCGACGAAAAAATAGCTTTAAATAAAGGAAGTTGCCTCACTAAGCTGTAAAGCTCTAGCTCCTTAAGAGATTGTTCTAATCCTTTAATGTCAACTTTTTTTAGCCTTAAATTAGGTTGATTATCAATGGGTACTTCGATGATTATTTTAGCTAAGTCTCTTGATAGATAGGCATTTTGCTTATCATTTCTAAGTTTTTCTTTTAAGGCTCCTTTGATTACACCTTTAGAAGCATTCTTTTCCTTGACACTTAATTTGTCTAGTGCAGTATAAATCCCATCTAAATCGACATTCTCTTTCAGTAGGTTTATTGCTGTTTTTGGTCCCACACCTTTGACTCCAGGGATATTGTCCGAGCTATCGCCTGTAAGAGCTTTGAGATCTATAACTTTTTTAGGATGAACGCCAAGCTTTTCATTAACACCATTCTCTTTAATTAGTAAAGGACTGCCACTTTTTCCATATGGACCACCTCCCATATACAAAATTGCAATATTTCTAGAGTCATCAACTAATTGAAAGAGATCTCTATCACCAGTAAGTATTCTGACTTGCCATCCATCTAGTGAGGCTTTGTTGGCTAATGTTCCGAGGACATCATCTGCCTCATATCCTGCTACAGAACAGATAGAAAGATTGAGATAAGTTTCAAGGATCTTTTGAAGTTGGGATAGATCTTGAAAGAAAATTTCTGGTGCGACATCTCGGTGGGCTTTGTAATTTGGATCGGCTTTATGTCTAAATGTTGGTTCTGGTGTGTCGAAAGCAATTGATATTCCTTGAGGACTTAGGGCTTTGCAGTTGTCTAAAAGGCTTTTTAAAAATCCATACGTAACACTAGTCGGAATTCCTTCTTTTGTTGTTAATCCACCTTCCCCTCCTTTGCTAAATGCATAAAAGCTTCTAAAGGCAAGAGAGTGGCCATCTACAAGTAAAAGAATAGGTTTTTCAGCTTCTTTGCGCATTGATATTATTCCTGATAAATCTATTGCTCACGATTTTGTTTGGACCATGGTGGTAGATCGATGAAGACTAGTTCACCAGGAGCCAACCCTTCAATTATTGCTGTTCTACTACCACTACTTGTCCCTAGTTCCACTTTTTTAAACTTGGGTTCGTTGTTCTCTCCCACAATAAGTACACCTGGCTCACCATTCTTTGTGACTATTGCAACTGTTGGCACTAAGGTATTGACTAAAGTTTCATCTGCTTGAAATTCAATATCAGCAGTCATTCCAATTCTTAATTTCTTAGGTCGATTTGTTAACAATAGGGTTACTTCGAATGATGTGACATTGTTACTTTTTAGTGCTCTTGGTGAAATTTTATTTACTTTGGCTGCAAACCTTTGATCAGGGAATGCATCAACTCTTACTAGAGCGCTTTGTTCGATTTTAATACGTCCTATATCACTCTCAGGCACTTTCGCAATTACTTCGAGACCTTGTGAAAGTTCAACTATAGTAGGTTTATTTCTATTTTCGTTTAAAGATGACTGTGCAGTTGCTGTTGGACTAACAAAGGCTCCTGGTACTGCTAATTTGCTTGTAATTATTCCTGTAAAAGGTGCTCTTATTTCTAGGTCATTCTTTTCAACATCTCTTTGATTAAGCCTTGCCTGGCTTTTTAAGAAAAGATTTTTATATTCATCAAAGCTTTCTAAACTTATTGCACCTTCATTATATAAAATCTTTCTTCTTTCAAAGTCTGCTTTTTGCTTTTCAAATTCTGCCTTTAGTTCATTGATTCTGTATAAAAGGTCTCCGCCATCCATTTTGGCAATTAATTGATTCTCTTTTACTTTGTCACCTTCCTCTACAAAAATATCTAGTAAAATCCCTTGTCGTTTTGGACCTATGTTTACAGTCTTTTTAGATCTAAGCTCTCCACTTGCAGTAATAAATCCAGGGAGTCTTCCATTTTTGGCTGGAATTGTATAACCACTTATATCCTTGGACTTTTCGGGAATTATTCCTGTTTTCCAAAATAATCCACCACTTATAACAATTAAAAACGTACTTATACTAATTATCTTTATTTTATTTTGATCTGTTTTTGTGGCCATTTGATTGAATCAGAAATAATTTCCCTTGGAATCTTCGATTACTCGAGGCTTTTATGGTGGAAAAAAGTTAGATGCTTCATTCTAATTTTTTCTTAGTAAATTGGATAGAGGTTGTTTTTTCCAACTTTAATGAAGAGCCATTGGATTTATAAAAATGCTTAAGGCAGGAATTGTTGGACTTCCAAATGTAGGAAAGTCAACCCTTTTCAATGCATTGGTAGCCAATGCCAAGGCACAAGCTGCAAATTTCCCTTTTTGCACGATTGAACCCAATGTAGGTTCTGTTGCAGTCCCTGATGAGCGCTTGAAGCTTTTAGGCAAATTAAGTTTAAGTAAACAGTTGATTCCTACAAGAGTGGAGTTTGTTGATATAGCAGGATTAGTTAAGGGTGCAAGTAAAGGCGAAGGTTTAGGTAATAAATTCCTGGCAAATATTCGAGAAGTTGATGCGATAGTGCATGTTGTTCGTTGTTTTGAAGATGATGACGTGGTTCATGTCTCTGGTTCTGTTAATCCTTCTAACGATATAGAAGTAATTAACTTGGAGCTGGGATTGGCAGATTTAAATCAAATAGAAAAAAGAAGAGTCAGATTAAAAAAAAATATTCGTACTAGTAAAGAAGCAAAGTTAGAAGACAATGCCCTTGAAAAAATATCTTTAATCATTGAAGAAGGAGGTTCTGCAAGAAATCTCGAACTTAGTGATGAGGAGAAATTCTTAATTAAACCACTAGGTCTTTTAACATCTAAACCAATTATTTATGCAACAAATTTAAGTGAAGATGATCTTGCTAAAGGGAATTCATATTCTGAAAATGTTGAGCAAATTGCACTTTCAGAAGATGCTGAAAGTGTCAAAATGTCTGCTCAAGTAGAATCTGAGTTAATTGAATTAGGTGAATTAGAACGAATTGATTATCTTCAGGGACTAGGAGTTAAAGAAGGCGGTTTAGAAAGTCTTATAAGAGCAACATATAAAATATTAGGATTGAGTACTTATTTTACGACTGGTGAAAAGGAGACAAAAGCCTGGACAATTAAAAAAGGCATGACAGCACCTCAAGCTGCTGGAGTTATACATACAGATTTTGAAAAAGGTTTTATCCGAGCTCAAACGATTGGATATAAAAAACTTCTGGAGGCAGGCTCAGTCTCTGAGGCACGTAATAAGGGATGGCTTAGAAGCGAAGGGAAGGATTATATTGTTAATGAGGGTGATGTAATGGAGTTCTTATTTAACGTCTAAGAGACTAGTTATATCAAGGGTTTTCTCAGGTTAGACTAACTGGCTTGTCTAACCGTTTTGTCTAACTTTCCAGTCTCACTGATTGGCTTTTGAATTGAAGAGTTATTGAATTAACTCCAACTTTTAGGAAATAAAGCCAGAAGTCAATTTAGCAATTTACATAAACTGCGCAATCATTAGGTGTATAGCGAAGATTATTGTTTAAACCTGGTCGATAATTAGAGGGCCTTTGATTGTAATTGTTTTGTTGTGGCATAGGTGATCCAAAGTAATCTCCACTGCTCCATCCTTGGTTTCGTTGATATTGCCTTTGCGTTCCATATGGATTTCTTTGTCTTCCGTATGGGTCAGGATATGCTCTTGCAGGGTTAACTGATCCAATCAAGGGTAGGAGGATAGAACCCAAAACCATTGCTGAAATTGACATTCTCATTTTCTTGACACTAACTAAATTTCAATATATCAAAGGAAATAAATCAAGGTATAAACTGAGAAATCATGTAAAGCTCTCCACCTTTCTACGACTAGGCTTTTCGTTTGCTTTCGGCGAGGTCGATTGCACTTAAAGGGATCTCATAACAGTCTTAAACCTTGTCTAACTTTCGGAAATCTTGTCTAACTTTTTTATGTTCTTGTCTAACCCTGTAAAACATAGTTAAACCCTTTGGTTTCACTGATAGAGTAACGTTCTTATTTAATGTATAAGAAAAGCTTTTGCCGCAAGCGATCTACTCCATGAATTAATTTAATTATCAAGGCATAATACGTCAACCGAGAGCAATGAAATACCGCATCATTAGGCACGATGGAGAAGAGGACGAGATCACGACACAAGAATTCGAAAACTATGACGATGCTTATGAGTTATTAGAGGAGATCTACGGGGACATGTGCTGTTCAGATGCTGACTATGAAGACCGTTCTTACTATGAAATCGTTGTATTACATGGTCAATCAAATTCATAAAGAGGATTGAAGAATTTTTTCTACAACTTTTAAGAGATTTTTCTCTATGATACTTTTATGACCTACCTAGCTTTATATATCGCTGGTATAGCTTCTATTTGGTGGATTTTTCGTGTTGGTTGGTCGGAAGCTCTTAAGACAATTTTGAGTATTTTAATTCCCTCGGGATTGATTATTCTTTTTAATGCGAAAGCTGGTCGATTGCTTTTTAGAAACCCCATAGTGGGAATAATTAGTGTGTTACCAACTGCAGTTTTTATTTTCAAAGTATCTCAGCCACTTGTATTGGGAATTAATAGCTGGATTGATAAGAAAACCAATGAATTTGTTGATATGAAAGATGTAGTTGATGCAGAAGTGATGTCTAAAGAGGACGCATGACCTTATGCAAAGATCTGAAAGATATTTTGATGAGGAATCTTTTGAAGAGGTTGAAGAAATTCTCAGGGATATAGATGCTGACGAAGAAGATCGTCCTTACTTCCCTCCTGAAGAATCAAAGCCACCACATTACTAATGTCCCTTAGTTCGCATAGAAAACATAAAATTTATTTGGCCGCAACCATGGGATATGGGCTTGGTTCTGATGATCTAGCAGAGATTTTTTTCTATAACAAAATCAGGGAAGAGATGAAAGACGGCAAGAAAAACGGGCATATGGGAATCGATAGAGAAGATTGATGCAGCAATGGCTTCTTATCTACTTTGTTCTAACGCCTGTCGAACTGGTCTAACTTAGGTCTAACCTCAAACTCTGTGTCTAATCGCAATTATGGCTTGATGCTATGGAATTCTTATTTAATGTGTGACAACAACACTTTAAAAGTAATATAAGTATCATTTTCCAATAGTTAGGTTTACTTTAGGTAAGTCTATATTTGTTTATTTAATTTGCCAAAGTATATCTGGTAAACATATCTCCTGCTCCTGTAGCAGGATATATGTCTCTTGCTGTTTTAGAATCAATTTTTATTTTCCTAAAGCAACTTTCAACATTACTTATTCTTGTGACTATTTTAGATAATGCATTGATATCATTACCGTATCTTTTTACAAAATCATTCCTCTGTATTAATTGATCTTCTGAAAAAACAAAGGTATATGAGATTGGGCTTGATAATTTATAATTAATTAATGATGAAGTATACATGTTATCAATCCATTTAATAATGTCATAATCAAATTTTTCGGTTATTTGCTTTGGTCTAGGATTTTTTAGATCAAACATATCGTCAAGCTTACTTAAACAAAATCTTGAGATATTGGAGACTTGGTTCTCTAATTCTTCGATGCTAATTTGAGTATCAATATCTTGAATCAAGTGATTGAGAATTTCATCTGCTATAAATTTAAGCCAGTCTTTCAATGTTAAAGCAATAGATTTACTTTTATACTTATAAATAAGATTACCTCCCACAAGCCCTTTCTTTAATAAATCATAATTTTCTTTTTTCTTATAGTGATTAATTAATTCTTCTTCACTATCCCATAACTCACCTTTTGTCTCACTAATAAAATCATTATATACATCTTTCACTTTTTGAGGGGCTCTATCTATATTTTGAGATAGTATTCTAAGTACGTTTATTTTACTTAGACCAAAACTTTGGGCATACATAAAGAATTCATCGAAAGGTTTATCGTTTAAAAGTGCTTCTACTAATAAGGCTAGGCCTCTTAATTCTAAATATTCTTTGAAACTAATATCATTATTAGATATTGCTACCTCTTCATAATCAAATACCTTGTTATCTTCATATTCTCCAAAGTTTAAAGGAACAATTCTATATTTACCTATATAGCCATATTTGTCTCTATATTCTGGATTCTTAAATTCAGTTCCATAAAGTAACATAAGTGTATAAATTGTTAACTTAGTAACACCAGTTTCTATTATCTCTTCAATTCCTTTGACAAAGCTTTCTTTTGTTTCTCCTGGAAGTAGCATGATTAATTCAGCCTTAGTGGAACGACCTTCACTCCTAAGGTGTTTATTAATTTCTTTATATGCATCTAAACTTATATTAGATCTTTTTATATTTTTTAAAACGCCTTTATCCATAGATTGTGCTGACATATTTACTGAAAACATATTTCCAAGAACCTTCGTTATCTCAATCACTCTTTTTTTGTTATTTTTACCTGTGGTCGACATTATTGACATAGGCCAATGATATTTTTTGTGACTATCTAACAAATAACTAGTTATTTCTTCATCCCTTGGATACATCCCAAAATTAGTATCTGCCAAATGTAAATTGGTAATCCCTAATTTATTGCATTTCTTTCCTATGAATTCTATTTCTTCTTTTAGTCTATCAACAGGAAACATATTTACTTTTGTAAAATAACTATCACCTGTATGACAAAAAGAGCAGGTAAAGGGACAACCTCTATTTGTTTCTAAAAAAGGGGTTAGACGTCCATCAAAGAATTTTTCTAATATTCCATTTAAATAAGGGGATGGAATATCGTCTAAGGACTTTATTCTCTCAGAAGGTTTTCCTTTAATTAAATTTCTTTTTTTATCTAAAAATATAGCTCCGTCTATAGGTCGATTAAATATATCTTCCCTATTTATATCTGATTCGAGCAATCTTTTAATTATATTACATGTTGTTATCTCACCTTCCATAATCATAAATATATCAGTAAATACTCTGCTCTTAAGAAAATCAATTTGTTGTTCATTATTGTGAGGTAGGTTTGGACCACCTTGTGCTGTTATTACGCTTGGATTAATTCTCTTTGCAATACTTGCTACATACTCTGATAAGTGACTATTCCATGAATAATTACTAAGGCAAATTAAGTCTGGTTTCTCTTTCTTTATATGTTCTATTGCGTCCTTTGGATATTTAAATAAATCAATCTCTATCTCTTCCTGGAAAATTTTCTTTGCATAAGAAGCAATAAATCCAATATTTATAGGAATAGTATCTGAAACAAGCAGAATTGTGTCATAAGTCAGATCACAGAAAAAAACCTTCAATGGCTTATCTCTTTTATTTTTATAGGCAGTGATTTTTGGGTTGGAGGGCTCTACTTTATTCTTGGAAGTAGTTTCCCTCATCCTCTCGGCAATCATTATTGAGTGTATTTTAGTCTAAAAAATCCAGTCTTCATTTTTTAGGAGGCAAGATTATAGAGTGGCAGGTTGCTTTTCTCCCTAATGGAAGTTAACGGATTGGCAAAAAATCACTCTAACCATATCAAGTTTCCTGAATTGGTATTGTTTGCCCCTTAATTACATAGGTAAGTTATTTTCGGTATTTTCTGACTTGGTAAGGGTCTTTTTGGTAAGAATTAAGCCGCTTTATCGGTTAATTGAGTGTCGACTCGTCTCCAACCTTTTTCGGTTAGCTCAATCCATGTCGAAATGGCTTTTGCTGCATTTGCTTTTTGTCGACTTTTTAGTTTCTGAGGTGATCCATTAGAGGCATTCCATTTATCAATGAATCCGCTTGGTTTTTTATCCAAAGAAGAAGGATCTTTTTGAAAAAGAAGTAGTGACTTGCCTTGTGGATCAATTAGTGAACCTTCTGGATACATATTTTTGGAGTAATGCTACCTGTTTAAAGCTCAGGAGGTAGGTCTAGTCAATAGGTGTATTGACTAGTAAAGGTAGTTCTATATCCATCTCCCTTTAGAACAATTTTATAATCTTACTTTTTTATATTTGCTAAATTTTCTTTTATGGATGATATTTTGCTGTTCAATGTTTTAAAAATAATTCCTCGTTTACTTGGAGCACCCATACATTTTTGACATGTTTCACTTTTAAGAGGTGTGAAATCTCTTAAATCATTTATCCATTTGGCTTTTGCATTTAATATATCAATAAGAGTATTTTCTTTGATATTACCTAAAGAAAGATCAGAATTGTATGTTAAGCAGCAAGGGGCTATAGATCCATCTGCAAGTATGCCTAATATAGGGTTCGTACAACTTACTGGCCCTTTATATGCTTCCCAATCAGATATTCTTCTACCGTAATGAAAAAGTTTTATACATAAGGAAATGTTGTCAGCTAATTTTATAGAAGGTGGATTTCTAAAATCATAACTCTTAGAAGTTACATCTAACAATTTATCTATGTTAGTAGTCTGTATTGAAAATGATGAATCGAAATCGTGAAGTTTATCTAAAAAGTATAATAAATCATCTTTTAATCGTAAAGGTACGTCCTCAATAGATGGCTCTTCACTAGATATCCCAGCAATTTTTTTTAAATTTTTCTTTATTGGGTGAAGAAAATTACAAGCTAAATCAAGCGAAACCTGGGTCTTAGGGCTGTCTTTTACTTCATTTAGATACTTAAAAAGTATATTAAAATAGCGGTCTGTTGATATTTCTATGCCACGTTGCTTAGCGAACTTTTCTTTATTCAATGTTTGAAGAGAGATCTTAACTTTATCTGGATTTGAATCAATAAATTTTTGCCTAGTTTCTTGAGAATGTAAAAGCAAGCCATTTGTTATACACCTAGCTTTTATATTATTATTATGGCAATATTTATAAAATTCGAAAATTCTTGGATCCATTAATGGTTCATTAAATTGACTGAACTGTACAAATTCAAATCCTTCTTCATTAAAGTCAATGGAATTAATTAATTTATATATAATATCTGAATCAAGAATAGAATCCTTGTCTGCTCTTATTGGATAAGGACAGAATGCACATTTCATATTACATGAACCGGCTGTCTCAATTTGCAAGATAGAGTAACCATATTTTGATAATTTGACCTTATCGGAGTTCATCTTTCCCTTTATTCTCTGATCATTGAAATACAATATTATTTAATTATACCAACTATTATAATAATCTACTCTCTGCGCCCGACCACTTAATAATTTGTCAACACCTTATTCGTCATTTTACTTGATTAATTTTTTTGAAACAATGCTCTAATAACCCAGTGATTTGGACTTTTCTCTGGAAATACATTAAAAGCACTTTTTACAGGATTATTTACAACATTTCTTTTTATAGAAATACCCAGTTTGTCAGTAAATGATGTTATTAAACTCTTTACCAAGATCTTTATTTTATTATTTAATTTAAGTGATAAATTAGAAGCATTTAGCGGTGTCCATTTCTCAAATCTCTTCTTTATTATTAGACCTTCTTTGAAATTGTCTGATATTAACTTATCAGATGTATAAATATTGATCACTTTGTAATTATTTCTCTCTCCTAATTCTCTTAGGGATTCTGAATTCCAAAATGTAAGATGAGGTGAATCGTATACTCTTTTTTCAAATCCTTCGTAAAACCTGCAATTTGGAACCTCTAAATAAATATAAGCTGAATCTTTTAATTTATTAGCATAGATTGAAGTAAAATCTGACGGATCTGCAAAGTGTTCTAAAACATGTAGAGATATCACAGCATCTATAGAATTTTCTTCTAATTC
>CACILY010000020.1 GCA_902587615.1 uncultured Prochlorococcus sp. | reverse complement strand
ATCAGAATACTTTAAAAGGATTGCCTGGAATTCATCTTCCTACTAACTCTAATGAAGAATTAATTAAGCATGGATGGAACCAGTTTGTTATTAGAGTAGGAGAAAACCTAAGTTCCTCTGAACAGGAATTAATTGAAAATAATGTGGTTGATCCATTTCATAAAGTTGAACGATTAAATAGCTCATTTAGAGATTTTCTGAAGAAAAAACTTGAGGTTTTAGGCGTTCAAACAATTATTTACTATCCAATTCCAATTCATCTTCAGCCTGCATATAAGTCACTTGGTTATAGCCTAGGAAGCTTGCCGATAACTGAGAATCTTTGTAATCAAGTTTTGAGTCTTCCAATTTTTCCGGAAATTAACCAGTTACAGCAGGATTATGTAGTTGATTCAATTACCCAGATTTTGCAACAATCAAATCCCCAAGAACTGGCAAGCTCTCAGCCAGGCAGTAATACTTTTTCCGTCTAGGGTTTCTTCTCCGCTGGAGATTTTGTCGTTTAGCTCTTCTTTTGTCATCAATAACACTTCAATATCCTCATCTTCATCACCTGCAGGCTTGGAATTAAGTTTTTTCAGACCTCTGGCCAAATACATATTGATTAGTTCATCAGAATATCCTGGGCATGGAGTCATTATTCCTAACTCATCCCATTGAGTAGCTTCATATCCACTTTCTTCTTGTAATTCCCTTTGCATTGAAGTGAGAGGATCTTCTCCTGGCTCAAGTGTGCCAGCAGGAAATTCAAGCAGCCTTTGAGCTACTGCAAATCTATATTGACGAAGGATAATTATTTGTCCATTATCAGCGATTGGTACGGCTAGAGATGCACCTGGATGGCGAATAATTCCAAAATCTCCTTGAATACCTAAAGGCAGCTCAACAGTATTAACTTCAAAACGAAACTTTTTTGTTTGAAGAAAAGAATTCGTTTTTAAAATCTTTGAAGGTTCATTCGGTGGCAAAGATGCCATAGCAAATAATCATTAGTTCTATTCTTTTTAGGATGACTATATTTATTAATACTTTTAATGAAAATTGTTAAATTGCTGTCATTCTTTCCAATCTTTATTTTGAGGAAGTCTTATTGGTAAGGAGCCTTCCCTTTTATTTAATGCAGCAGCCAAAGGAATTATTACAAAATTTCGTGATATTAATCTGGGATGAGGCAGTGTCAAAATTTCATTTTTCATATGTAGTTCTCCCCAAGCAAGCAGGTCAATATCAATGCATCTAGGTCCCCATTTGATCGAATTTTGATTACGTTCTCGGCCAAAAGATTTTTCGATATCTAATGTCATTTTAAGCAAGTTGAGGATGGCTTGTTCAGAAGGCTCTAATGAGTTTATTTTTGGTCCATCTACTATAAGGACAGCATTCAAAAAATTAGGTTGGTTAGTGGGTCCTCCTATGGCTTCTGTTTCATATATTGGCGACCATCTCCATAATAATTTTTGCAATATTTGTTCTACATCTATATTTTCTTTAACAGTTGAAGCAATCCATTCGCATATAACTTTTTCGAGTAAAGGCCTTACTGCTATTAGGGTTGAGTAAGGTGAACCAACTGAACTTGGAATATTTGCACCTAAAGCAATTGCAAGAGTATTGCTTGGAATGTCGTGATCAGAGTGCATTAGTTCATAATCACATTATGAGAAATTCGATTTAATCTCTTCGCAATGCTTCTTAGTGGGACAAGTGAGACGAACATTCCTTCTAGGTCAGATGATCTTGGTTTAAGGGATATGGCCACAAGATCTTTCCCCCTGGCTGCTGTAACAGGGCATGGGACTCTCAAACTTGCCTTGATGCTTGCGGCAGTTGATCCTGGTTTGGGCGGTGTAATCATCGCAGGGGGAAGAGGTACTGGTAAATCAGTTTTAGCAAGGGCACTGCATGCCTTAATGCCCCCGATAGAAATTCTCGATCTTAATTTTCAAATAGAAAGTAAGGGAACTTCGCAAGGGCCTATTCCTGTAGGAAGAAATCTTGACCCTTCTTTCCCTGGGGAATGGGATGATTCAACAAAAGAATTGATTAGCAATAATGGTTCAAATGTTAATGATTTGCCGAAAAAGGTTGTTCCAGCTCCTTTTGTTCAAGTTCCAATTGGGATTACAGAAGACCGACTTGTCGGTTCTGTTGATGTAGCTGCTTCTTTGGCTAGTGGAACAGCTATTTTTCAGCCAGGATTATTAGCTGAAGCTCATAGAGGTGTTTTATATGTAGATGAATTGAACTTATTGGATGATGGTTTGGTCAACCTTATTCTTGCTTCTGTTGGTGCCGGTGAGAATAGAGTTGAAAGGGAGGGTCTAAGTCTTTCTCATCCTTGTAAGCCACTTTTGATAGCAACTTATAATCCTGAAGAGGGGGGAGTTAGGGACCATTTGTTAGATCGTTTTGCAATTGTTTTGTCTGCCGATCAGATTATTACCAATGAGCAAAGAGTAGAAATTACCCAAGCTGCTATCTCTTATGGAAAATGCAGTGAAAGTTTTAGTAAAAGCTATTCAGAACAAACAGAAGCTTTATCTACTCAACTTTTATTAGCAAGACAATGGCTTCCTGATGTTCAAATTACTAAGGATCAAATTGAATATTTGGTTGCTGAGGCGATCAGAGGAGGTGTAGAGGGCCATCGTTCAGAACTTTATGCAGTTCGGGTCGCGAAGGCTAATGCAGCTCTTTGTGGAAGAGATAAGGTCGATGCTGATGACTTGCAGGTCGCCGTAAGACTTGTTATTGCCCCTAGGGCATTACAGATGCCCTCACAAGATGAACAAATTGAACCACCTCCTCCTGAAGATCAGCAAGCACCGCCACCTGATCAATCTGAAGATGAGGATTTAGAAGATGACAATGAAGATACTGAGGAAGAAGAAGATGATAATCCTGATGAGGAATCAGCTCCTCCTATCCCAGAGGAATTTATGCTTGACCCTGAAGCTTGTGCCGTTGATCCAGATCTTTTACTTTTTTCTTCAACAAAGTCCAAGTCAGGAAATAGTGGTAGTCGCTCTGCAGTGCTAAGTGATAGCAGGGGTAGATACGTAAAACCAATAATTCCTAGGGGACCTATAAATAAAATTGCTGTAGATGCAACATTGAGAGCCGCCGCGCCATATCAGAAAGCTAGACGAGAGAGACAGCCTCAGAAAAAAGTAATAGTGGAGGAAGGAGATTTAAGAGCCAAGCTCTTGCAGAGGAAGGCTGGTGCATTGGTGATTTTTCTAGTTGATGCAAGTGGATCAATGGCTTTGAATCGAATGCAAAGTGCAAAAGGAGCTGTCATTCGTTTGCTTACGGAAGCATATGAGAATAGGGATGAGGTATCTCTAATTCCTTTTAGAGGAGATCAAGCTGAGGTCCTTCTTCCTCCCACAAAGTCAATTACAGCAGCCAAAAGACGCCTGGAAACAATGCCTTGTGGCGGAGGATCTCCTCTGGCTCATGGATTGACTCAAGCTGCAAGAGTTGGTTCTAATGCTCTTTCAACTGGCGACTTGGGCCAAGTTGTTGTAGTCGCAATAACAGATGGAAGAGGAAATATTCCATTAGGCGTTTCTTTAGGACAGCCTTTGATGGAAGGTGAAGAACCAGTCGATTTAAAACAAGAAGTAATAGATATTGCTTCAAAATATCGAAATTTAGGCATTAAATTATTAGTTATAGATACAGAAAGAAAATTTATTGCTAGTGGAATTGGTAAGGATTTGGCAGAGGCCGCTGGTGGTAAATATGTACAATTACCAAAGGCAACAGACCAGGCTATAGCGGCTATAGCTATGGATGCAATAAATACAGTTTAATTTAGATAGAGTATAAATTTAATATTGAAGCTATTGATAAAGATCATTGAAAAACTTGCTTAGCCCAATAGTGACATCTCTTATCGCAGATATTAACTCTTTATCATTTACTAAATCATCTAAATTGGTACTTAATTGATTGATTTTAGTTGTTATAGATCTTGCTGAACTCGCTGTTGAAAGAATATCATCAAGTGTTTTAGGATTGTCTATGGCAGCAAGAATATTATTCAGATGAGTTGCTGCTTTTGTTAATTCAGTAAGTATTGGCTTTGCTCTTATAATCTCTTCTTTTGAAATAATGATAAGTTCATCTAGATTTTCCTGAGTTTTATCAAATTGATTTATAGAACTAACTAAATCCCCGACAATATCTTCTTGACCAGCCCTGTTAAGAATTTTAGCCAACTCTTCTGTTAAAGAAGAAATGCTTTCTAATTTTCTTCCTTCAATTACATCATCCATACATAAGATTTTATTGCTATCACAATTTTTTGAAGTTGGTAACGAATTACCTAAGTGCTCAATTGAAGAACCCTCACTAATTAAAGATACTTGAACATCTCCACCTAGGACTGAATTTGTAATTACTTTCGCAAAAACTGGCTTCGATAATATAAGTTCTTTGTTGTTTATCTCTATTTTTGCCAGTACTGATTGTGGTGTAATTTTGATATCTTTTACAGATCCAACCAGAATACCTCTATAAGTCACTGGTGATTTTTCTGAAATTCCACTTGCATCTTTGAATGATGCAGTTAAGTTCCAATTGTTAGATCCTACTTTTATTCCTCTTAACCAAAGCATTGCACTTGAAAAAAATACAATTCCTCCTATTAAGGAAAATCCAACAATGGCATCTCGAACACTTCGACGCATAGAAATTAAATGTCCTTTGGTTGCATGGGTCCTTGAAGATTACCTGCCCTGAACTGTTTTACATATGAATTATCACTTTGTTTGAATTCTTCTATAGTTCCCTCCCATTGAAATTTCCCTCCATAAAGCATTATTACTCTTTCTGAGGAACGTTCAATTGTGCTTAAAACATGACTCACAATTATTGAAGAACCTCCAGCAAAGTTTGTCGTTTTTACAATTAGATCTTCAATTCTTGTACAAGCTATTGGATCTAGACCAGCTGTAGGTTCGTCATACAAAATCAGTGGAACTTTTGTATTTTCTTGTTCATCATTGATTAATGCTCTGGCAAAACTAACTCGTTTTTGCATCCCCCCACTTAATTCCCCAGGAAATTTGTCTGAAATATCATAAAGGCCTACTTCCCTAAGACAGGCGTTGACTCTTTCTCGAATGTATTCTTTTTTCAGCGAGATATTTTTATTTAGTATAAAACCAACATTTTCTTCAACTGTTAAAGACCCTAGAAGAGCTGGATTCTGAAAAACAATTCGAACATCTGGCGGATCGTCTTGGTCGAGTCTTAGATAATTTTGATCTTGCCCAAAAATTTTAAGAGTGCCTTCTCTCGGAAGTAAAAGTCCTGCAAGTAATCTGAGGATTGTAGATTTGCCAGAACCTGATGGACCTACAATTGCAACTCGTTCCCCTTGATTGACTTTTAAATTTATTTCTTTGAGTACAGAGGTATTCCCCCATCCCATAGTTAGGTTCTTTATCTCAACTATTGGTGTGGTCTTGGTCACAAAGCTTACTTATGCTGAATCTTTGCTCTAATTCTGCATGCTATGTCTATTTAGTGAAGCCTTTCAAGTTTTTGTAGTTCATTAAATTGAACTTCCCCTATGAGATCTTATTTGCAATTAATCAATTGAAAACTCGGAAACAGGGTTCGCGAAATTTCAAACGATCTCATAAGAGATCTTTTAAAGGAGTCCATCAAGTTGGTTTGATGGGGCGCTCTAAAAGGGCTGCCAGATGGCTATTGCCGGGATTAGTTGTCAAGCGTTGGATGCTCACTTCGGGCTTGGGATTGTTAATAGCTATTTTAGGATTAATCATTTGGGCGGATTTTCGACCTATTTACTGGGCTGTTGAAACTTTATTTTGGTTGCTTGGCGCTATAACGACATTTTTCCCAAAAGTCATTACTGGACCATTTGTGTTTCTAGTTGGTATAGGCCTTTTGATTTTTGGACAGAATAGAAGTTTTGAATCTATTTCGCAGGCTGTCGCACCTGAAAAAGATACGGTTTTAGTTGATGCATTAATTGCAAAAAGTAAATTAAATAGAGGGCCTAATATAGTTGCAATTGGAGGGGGGACCGGACTTTCTTCATTGTTAAAAGGACTTAAAAGATATAGCAGTCGAATTACCGCAATCGTTACTGTCGCTGATGATGGTGGAAGTAGTGGAATCCTTAGAAGAGAATTAGGAGTTCAGCCCCCTGGTGATATACGTAATTGCTTGGCTGCACTATCTAGAGAGGAACCATTATTGACTCGTCTTTTTCAATATCGTTTTTCTTCTGGCAATGGTTTGGAAGGCCATAGTTTTGGAAATCTCTTCCTTTCAGCTTTAACAGCTATTACTGGGAATCTTGAAACAGCTATTACTGCATCTAGCAGAGTTTTGGCTGTGCAAGGACAAGTTGTTCCAGCAACTAATATTGATGTTCGTTTGTGGGCAGAACTTGAGGATGGTAAAAGGATTTATGGGGAGTCAGCCATCGGGAAGTCTCCTAATCCCATAGTTAGGATTGGTTGTATACCAGAAAAACCACCTGCCTTACCAAGTGCAATAGATGCAATCCATAATGCTGAATTGATTTTGCTTGGACCAGGAAGCTTATATACCTCTCTTTTACCTAATTTGCTTGTTCCAGAAATCGCAGAAGCCATTCAACGAAGTAAGGCACCTAAGTTGTATATATGTAATTTAATGACTCAACCAGGTGAAACAGATGGCTTAGATGTAAGTGGTCATATAAGAGCAATTGAAGCTCAATTGGCAAGCTTAGGGATTACAAAAAGAATCTTTAATGCCATTTTGGCTCAGAAAGATTTAGATGAATCCCCTTTGCTGGATTACTACAGATATATGGGTGCTGATCCAGTTAAATGTGATAAAAAAAACTTACTTTCACAAGGTTATAAGGTTTTTCAGGCATCACTTCAAGGAGACAAGCAAACCACAACATTAAGGCATGATCCTAGAAGTCTAGCTATTTCAGTTATGCGATTTTATAAGAAATATAAAAGAAACAATTCTAATTAATAAGCATCTTGCATTTCATAAAAATCAGGTTGAACATAGTCTTTTCTAAGTGGCCACCCCTTCCAGTCTTCTGGCATTAAAAGTCTCTTAGGGTGAGGATGTCCTTCGAAATTAATTCCATACATGTCATATGTTTCTCTTTCTTGCCAGTCTGCTCCTCTGAAAAGTTTATAGAGACTTGGAACAGTTAAGTCTCCATTGCGATCTAAAAATACTTTTAGTCGAACTTCTTTGGGTTGATTATTTTCTATATGATCAATCAGAGTAATTAAGTGATAAAAACATACTAATCTTTTTCCTGCTCCTTCATCGTAACCTCCTTGACATTGTAAGTAATTAAAACCGTAAGATTTAAGTGCAGCAGCAATCTTAAAAAGAGCTTTTGGCTCCACTCCAATAATCTCGATACCTACATGATCTTTCTCAAGTATTTCATGACTAAGTGCTTGATCATTTAACCAGTCACTTACTGGACCACCTTTTAAAGCGATTTCAGTAGTAGCTTCTTCATTTTTTGTATTTTCGTCTGTCATTTAATTCTCATCATTTTGAAGGATTTCTGCTTGGACTTTTTGGGATGTCTGATTAAATGATTCATCTGAAGAAGGTTTTAATGAGAGTTTTTGTGACTCAGCATTTAGGTATTTTCCAGTTATTAAAGGCTCAACTCTGTTCATATTATGCTGAATAGTGAAGTATCGATGAGATTGCTTCAGCTTCCTTCTTTCAGCTATTGACTCATTCCCTACTTTCTTTCTTAACTTTATAACCGCGTCAAAAATTGCTTCGGGTCTAGGAGGGCATCCAGGTAGGTATAGATCGACAGGGATTAATTTATCGACTCCTCTTACTGCTGTAGTTGAATCTGCACTAAACATTCCACCGGTTATTGTGCAAGCTCCCATTGCAATAACATATTTTGGATCTGGCATTTGTTCATAAAGCCTTACAAGTGCAGGCCCCATTTTCATGGTTACAGTACCTGCAACAATTAAAAGATCTGCTTGACGAGGTGAACTTCTAGGAACTAATCCAAAACGATCAAAATCAAATCTTGAGCCAATTAAAGCTGCGAATTCTATAAAACAACAAGCTGTTCCATATAAAAGAGGCCAAAGACTGCTAAGTCTTGCCCAATTATGTAAATCATCAAGACTTGTGAGAATAATGTTCTCACTTAAGTCATTAGTTACTGTCGGTGTCTCTACAGGTCCGCAAGTTGCTGATCGAAGATCTCTGATTGCATTTGCAGAAGGAGGATGATTTTCAGTCACAGAATTAACTCCATTCAAGGGCTCCTTTTCTCCATGCATATGCTAGGGCTACTACCAAAATTGCAATAAAAATAAGTGCTTCTATAAATGCTAATAAACCAAGATGATTAAATGCGACCGCCCAGGGATATAAAAATACGGTTTCTACATCGAAAATCACAAAAACAAGTGCGAACATGTAATAACGGATATTGAACTGAATCCATGCACCTCCTATAGGCTCCATTCCTGATTCATAGGTAATTTCTCTTTCCCCTCTTTGGCTTGAAGGAGAAACTATTTTATTAGTGACTAGAGAAAGAACAGGAACAGCACTGGCAATTAAAAGAAAACCTAAGAAAGCGTCATAACCTTGAAGAGAAAACATGCGATATTAACTATATGAATATTATTTTGACATCACTTTTATGTCTTAGGGCAGATACAGTTAACTTGTGTGAGAGTGAAAACTGTGAGCAATGAGATTCAACCTAATTCTCAATACGATAAAACCAGTAAAATTGGCAAAATGAAAAATGAGAAGGATCCTTCTCAGAATGAAGTCAGTACCAAATCAAATGAAGAATTAGAAGCTAATAATCGCTATGAATGTAGAAGTTGTGGATATGTCTATGAACCATCCGATGGGATTAGAAAATTAGGGATTCCGAAAGGGACCTCCTTTTTAGATATTGATGCGGCAACATTCCGTTGTCCAGTATGTCGAGTAGGATTGGACTCTTATCAAAACATTGGCCCAAGATCCAAGGCTAGTGGGTTTGAAGAAAACCTTACTTATGGATTTGGGGTTAATAAACTTCCATCGGGTCAGAAAAATGTATTGATTTTTGGTGGTTTAGCATTTGCGGCTGCTTGTTTTTTGTCTCTTTATTCTTTGCATTAAAGGTTGAATTTCATGAAAGACATGTTTTCTATAACTTCGAAATTGCTCTTTGCAGCCTTTTTAAGTTTTTTTCTTAGTGGGTGTGTCGCCACTAGACTTCCCTTCGCAGACAATAGTCCTTGGGAGGTTATTAATTTAGATACACAAGCGAATCCATTAGATATTGATTTTGTGGATGATGAAAAAGGTTTTTTAGTAGGGACGAATCGCTTAATTCTCCAGACTGATGATGGAGGAATTACATGGAAAAAAAGAGAGCTTAGTAATGTATCCACTCAAGAAAATTTTCGATTAGTCAGTGTCGATTTTCTTGGTGATGAAGGTTGGATTGCAGGGCAACCTGGATTGGTTTTGCATAGTACTGATGGTGGAAACAATTGGACACAACTTTCTTTGGGCAACAAATTACCAGGAGACCCTTATTTGATAAAAACTTTGGGAGAGGATTCTGCTGAACTTGCAACTACAGCGGGGGCTATATATAGAACTAGTGATGCTGGGATTAATTGGGAAGCATTAGTCCTGGATTCTTCTGGGTCTGGAGGGGTCAGAGATCTTAGGAGAACGGAAGATGGGACTTATTTGGGAGTAAGTAGTTTGGGTAATTTCTTTTCGATATTGCCTTCTGGTAAGGAATATTGGGAACCTCATCAAAGGGCCAGTAGCAAACGAGTGCAAAGTGTTGGCTACCAGCCTAACGGTGATTTATGGATGCTTTCTAGAGGAGCTGAAATTCGTTTTTTAGAAGATCAAGATGATTTTGATAGTTGGAGTAAACCAATAATCCCAATACTTAATGGATATAACTATTTAGATATTTCATGGGATCCCAAAAACTCCATTTGGGCAGCTGGAGGTAATGGAACTTTATTGGTCAGTAATGATGGTGGTGAGTCCTGGGAAAAGGATCCTGTGGGTGATTTAATCCCTACAAATTTCATTCGGATTGTTTTTAAAAACAGTATTAACGGAGAAAGTCAAAAAGGATTTGTATTTGGGGAACGCGGAAATCTATTGCGGTGGCTTGGTTAGTCAAAATTTTGGCTTCTAATGCACAACGCTGTGTAACCAAGCTGATAAATCATTTCAAAATTTATGTTTAGGACTTGATAGTATCGTTAGGCTGATTCGTTCGAGGCTATGGCTGCCGGCTCAACAGGGGAACGCCCGTTTTTTGAGATCATTACTAGTGTCCGTTATTGGATTATCCATGCTGTGGCCCTCCCAGCCATATTTGTTGCAGGATTCCTTTTCGTGTCTACAGGTCTTGCTTATGATGCTTTTGGTACTCCTAGACCAGATAACTATTTCCAGGGTTCAGAAGCTAAGGCTCCAGTTGTGAGTCAGAGATTTGAATCCAAGGCTCAACTAGATCTGCGCCTGAAATAAACTTTCGCTACTGAATGAACACTTTTATTAGCTATGCAAGTTAATCCCAATCCAAACAACCTGCCTGTTGAATTGAACAGGACAAGCCTTTATTTAGGACTTCTTCTTGTTTTCGTAATGGGGATCCTTTTCTCAAGCTACTTCTTTAACTAAAACAATCTAATTTCAATCATGAGCAATCTAAAAGGACCAGATGGTCGCTTAGGGGACAGGCTTTCAGATGGTCGTCCTGCTGTTTCTTGGGAGCGTCGGTGGACCGAAGGTGCTCTGCCGCTATGGCTAGTTGCTACCGCTGGTGGAATAGCTGTGATATTTGTATTAGGTATATTCTTCTACGGTTCATACACTGGAGTTGGTTCAGCCTAAGAACTTATTCTTTTTTGGCTGAAGATTAATTTTGAATTAATAACTATATTTCCAAACATCAGTCCCAATAGGGCTGTGTGAAGATATTTATTTTATCTTTAGTTGATTGTGGAATGTATTCCTGAGGTGTTACTAAACCATCTCTAAGGGCGAAATGAGAGGGACTTTCAGGTCTTAAAGTCCCTAATCTTTGAGCTATTTGGTTGACTACCTTGGCACCAATTTTTGCGTTGATCTTTAGATTATTAATCACCATCCCAACAGTTACTTCCTCAGAATCTTCTCTCCAGCAGTCATAATCTGTGACCATACTTAAAGAGGCATAAGCAATTTCAGCCTCTCGGGAAAGTCTTGCTTCTGTATGGTTTGTCATACCTATGATTGAACATCCCCAATCCCTATAAAGTTGTGATTCCGCCCTGGTTGAGAATGCAGGACCTTCCATTGCTAGATAAATTCCTCCTTGGTGTACTTGCCTTTCTCGAGGTAAAAGTTTTTCTGTTTCTTCTGTAAGTAATCTGGAAAGTATATGGCAAAAAGGATCAGCCATTGTGACGTGGGCAACTACACCATCAGTAAAAAAAGAAAGAGGCCTTTGATGAGTCCTATCAATAAATTGATTAGGGATGACAATATCTAAAGGTTTTATTTGTTCTTGAAGTGAACCAACAGCTGATAGTGACAGAATCCATCGCACACCTAGAGATCGCATTGCCCAAATATTTGCTTTATAAGGTATTTCTGTTGGTGCAAGCGTGTGATTTCTTCCATGGCGAGCCAGAAATATTATTTCTATATCTCCAATTGTGCCTAGAACTATAGTGTCAGAAGGCTTTCCATAAGGAGTTTCGATATTTAATTCCTTTATGTTCTTAAGACTATTCATTTCATAAATACCACTCCCTCCCAATACTCCAAGCCGTGCTTTTTTTAAAGAAGAATAATCACTTTTTTGAGCAAGAACCTCTGGAGAGAAATCTTGCTTGATCATCTTGTCCTTGCTGGGGGTGGGCATACTCATGCTCTTATTTTGCTTCGTTGGGCACAATATCCCTATTTAAGACCTAAGGGCTTAATAACACTAGTTAATAGGAATAGCACAACAATTTATTCTGGAATGTTCCCAGGAGTTATTGCGGGACAATATTTGCTGGATGAATGTCAAATAGATTTACGAACATTGGCTGTTCAAGCATCTGTATCATTTGTTGTTGCCGAGATAAATGGAATAAATGTAGTTAATAAGTTGTTATTGCTAAAGAATCGAGCCCCTCTTTCTTTTTCTAGTCTTAGTCTTGATGTTGGCGCTGAAATTAAAGGACAAGAAGAGTTTGTTTTAGAAGAAAAAAATCAGAACATTATTCCTATAAAACCATTTGACTCTTCATTCGCTTGGATCACACATCAAGATAATGAATCCGTATTAGAAGATGCAAAACCATTTTCTGTTATTGGCTCTGGTTTAGCTGGTTTAGAGGTCGTTTTGGCTTTACGAAAACGCTGGCCTAAAAGAAAATTACTTTTAAAAGTTCATCCAAATGGAAAAACTAGAAAATTTAAAAATTTATTGAAAGAAAAAAAAATTGACTTGGTTTTGAAACCTACTCCCATTGTAGGCCCTGCACTTCTTTGTACTGGCAGCCAGGTACCTAGATGGTTAGGAAAAAGCGGTTTGAATGTTGATTCTTCAGGACGGGTTTTAACCTCAACTAAATTCCAGACATTTGATTATCCTTTTATATTTGCAGCAGGAGATTGTGGAGTAATAAAAGAATGTTCTCGACCTTCCTCAGGAGTCTGGGCTGTTAGAGCTGCAGAACCATTGGCTAAAAATATAGAACGATTTTCTCAAGGTCGTCCTTTATTAATTTGGAGACCCCAGCGTATAGCTTTGCAATTAGTTGGTGGACCTTTTGATGCTTCTAAAGCTTTGGCACTAGGATTTTGGGCAAATCTTTTTTTAGGTCCGAATCAACTTTTATGGATCTGGAAGAAATTCATAGATCGAAAATTTATGAATATGTTTGCAGAAGTTTTAAATATGAAAAATACATTAAAGGAACAAGATGGTTGCAGAGGTTGTGCTGCCAAAATCCCTGCAAAACCTTTGAAAGCGGCGTTGGTAAAAACAGATCTTATTAAAAAAGATGAGGCCTCAAAAGATGCTGCTTTGATAGGAGTATTTTTTCAAGGGGGAAAACTTTTGCAAAGTGTAGACGGTTTTCCTGCTCTCTTAAGTGATCCTTGGTTGAATGCGCGACTAACAACTTTGCATGCTTGTTCTGATATATGGGCAAGCGGAGCCTCTGTTCTTTCGGTTCAACCGGTAATAACTCTTCCGAAAGCCTCTCCAGATCTTCAAGAAGAATTATTAGCTCAAATTTTAGAGGGGATTAAGTCTGCTTTGGCTCCGCAAGATGCTCAAATAATTGGAGGACATACCATGGAATCCAGAAGTGGAATTCCCGAGTTGACTACTTTGGGGATTGAGATAGTCCTAAGTGTTAATGGTTTAGTCCCAAAAGATTTCAAGATATGGAATAAAAGTGGTATTCAAGTTGGAGACGATCTTCTCTTAAGTAGAGAAATAGGTAGTGGTGTATTATTCGCTGCCGCAATGTATGGAGAAGTTCATCCGAATGATTTGGATTTTGCTATTGATAAATTGAGTATGAGCCAACATTCTTTGGTGGAGTCTTTATTGCATATGCAGAAGAAGTCAGGAGTAAATGACTTAGTCCATGCCTGTACAGATGTTACAGGGTTTGGATTAATAGGACATCTAGGCGAAATGCTTCAAGCAACTAATTCCAATCGAGTTGAGAATGGATTATCACCTATAAAAATTACACTAGAGGCAGAGAAGATACCTGTACTTCCTGGGGCTTTAGATTTAATAGGGAAGGGATATGTCAGTACCCTTGCACCTGCAAATCATTCTTTTTGGAGTTTACTTGAAGATACAAGTGAGTCACCTGCTTGTTTGGATTTATCTCTTGGAGGGATACTGCCAGGCAGTGACGCTCATATGAAAATCATGGAAATAATCGTTGATCCTCAAACTTGCGGACCTTTGTTAATAGCTTGTTCCTCCGACTCTTCTGAACTCTTGATGAATAATGGTCTTTGGTCTCGAATTGGATCGGTTGGCTTGATTTAATTACTTTTATTTAATTTTTCCGCACGAAGTCGAACTAGTTCCTTTCTTAGTTCAGGACCAGGTTTCCAGCCTTGCTCAATAAGTTCTTTTGCAGAGACAGGAGATTTAATTGATTGCCAATCAGTTAGCCATTTTATTAGATAATCTTTTAGAGGAACGCCTACACATATTGCGAGTGAAATTGAGTCTTGCTGCCAGTGCGAATTTTCAATCACTTGGCACCATTCAGATGGCGACCAATTTATGTATTCTTTTGTAGAAGATATTGCAGTAAATAATTTCTTGATTTCATTACTCATTCCTAAAAGGTTTTGTTGCCTTATGGGTAATTGCAGTCTTTGTGCAAGATTTAGAGGATCATTTGATCCTGCAACTAATGCAGTTAGAGGATTGAGACCTAATTGATAAGCTGAAAAAATTCTTTTATTCCAACCCCTATCACTTTGAAGACTTTGATCGAGTAAACGAAGCGCTCCCCAGGATTGTAAATAGGAAATTGCTTGCTCCCAGGGCTCCTTCGTAAATACTAACTCTAGTTCCATTCTCAGCCTTGTACCTAGGGCTGGAGGTATATTATTATTAGCTTCATTAAGCTTCCACTCCCAAGGCCAACAATTAATAGTTGATTGAATTTGATCAAGACTCTCTTTTGTTAGATTGAAATTTAATCTGGCTGCGTAACGAGCACCTCGAACAATTCGAGTAGGATCTTCTTCAACACTTTTACGATGTAGAAATGTTAGTTGACGTTCTCGGATTGCATCTCTACCTTGATGTAGATCTATTAATTGATTACTAGCTAGATCTAATGCTATTGCATTAATTGTGAAATCTCTTCTGTTTAAATCTTTCTCTAAAATAGTAGATTGAATTATAGGATTTTCTCCAGGAGAAATATATGTTTCCTCTCTTGCACTTGCTATGTCAACTTGTATTTTATCTATCTCAAGGGTGACAGTCTCATAAGCACTATTATTACGTAATATCGTTACTCTTTCCGATCCAAGCTTGTGTTGAAGTTCTTTTGCCAGCTCGCTGGCAGATCCTTCTAGCACTAAATCTAAATCTCGCAGCGAGTGTGGTTTGTGGTCAAAATGTTGAGAGATCATTCCATCTCTAACTCCTCCTCCAACTATCGCAATACGATCTATTCCGATTCCTTTAGCAGTGACTAGAAAGATGTTGATGAGGTTTTTGGGTAGATTAGATAAATTAATCTTGTTTTCTAATTCCATCGATTTAAGTATCTTGAATTAGCTCTATAGGAGCCAGACGAGGATCAAGAATTTTTGGACTCATGCCTTTGAATTTAATAGCCAGAGACATCTTTTCGCCTACTCCAAAAGTATGAGTGATGTGGCCTTCTCCAAATGAATTGTGAAAGACTTTGTCTCCTACTGTCCATGTACCACCAGGGTATGGACCAGTCTGTTTTCTACGGACTGCATTCTTTGGAAGATTGTTTAGTGAAGGTTGTCGATCTACCCTTGTAAGTCGGTCGTGATGTAGATCTCTTCTTAATGCTGTCCCGCCTGATAATGGGATATCACCCTCAATTAATTTTGATGGTATTTCAGATAGGAATTGTGAAGGTAATGCAGGTTCTCTCATCCCTCCCCACATCCTTCTTTCACTTGCATGAAATAGAAATAGCTTTTCTTTTGCTCTGGTTAAACCTACATAACATAGTCTTCTTTCTTCTTCCAGAGAAGCAAGATCATCCATTGAGCGATAACTAGGAAATAAACCTTGTTCCATTCCGACCAGGCAAACGATTGGGAATTCCAACCCCTTACTGCTATGCAATGTCATCAGAGTTATACGATCAGTAGATGTATCTTTACTATCGGCGTCACTTGCAAGAGCTGCTGAAGCTAAGAAGCTTTCAAGATCTGCTGCTTCACTTTCCTCTTGATACTGTAAGGCGGCATTTACTAACTCTTGTAGATTTCTGCGACGCTCTTCTGCCTCGTCAGTCGCAGTTGCAATTAGTTCATTTATATATCCACTTTTTTCCATAACAAGTTGAATTAATTGCGAGGGTTGAGAACTTGTTAGATGTTGTTTAAGTTCATTAATTAGTTCGCTAAATTCCATTAAGCCTTTGGCTGATCTGCCAATTAACGATCTAACAGAATCTGGATCATTTACTAACTCCCAAAGTGGTATTCCTAATTGATTAGCTGCATCAGTAAGTTTTTGTATGGTTGTTTTCCCGATGCCTCTTTTGGGAACATTAAGTACTCTTAAGAGGCTGACACTATCAGCTGGATTAACTAATAATTTTAGATAAGCCAAAATATCTTTAATTTCTCTTCGATCATAAAAACGTAGACCGCCAACGACTACATAGGGAATGCTCCAGCGAACCAAAGATTCTTCTATGGCGCGAGACTGTGCATTAGTGCGGTAAAGAATGGCAACATCTCCCCAGGTGGATGATGGATTGGCTGCATTGATAATCCGAAGTCGATGAACTATTGCTTCGGCTTCAGCTATTTCATCATCACATCGCGTGAGCTTAATAGCATCTCCTTCTCCTCTTGTCGCTTTCAGTACTTTTTCAATACGCTCTTTATTATTTGAGATCAATTCGTTGGCCGCTTCCAGAATCGTCGAAGTAGACCGATAATTTTCCTCGAGTTTGATAATGGTTGAGCAATTTTCTTTGTCTGGATTCTTATTACCAAAGTCGTCTTGAAAACCCATAAGTATTCTAAAATCTGCGGCACGAAAGCTGTAAATACTTTGATCCGCGTCTCCAACAACAAAAACAGAGCGATTATTCCAGTCTTTAAATAAAGGAGGCTCAATTCCATTCGTAACTAACAACTTAATTAATTCATATTGTGTCCAATTTGTATCTTGATATTCATCGATTAATACATGCTTAAATCGATAGTGCCAGTATTCTCTTACTGATTTATTTTGTTTTAGCAATTGCACAGGGATCAGAAGAAGGTCATCGAAATCCAAAGCATTATTTGCTGCTAATGCTTTACGGTAAATCCTATAGGCTTCTGCAGTTAATTTAGCCCTATGTCCTTCAGAAAGTTCTTCAAACTTATCAGGTAAAATACCTTTATTTTTAGCATTACTTATCGCCCATCTAATTTTTTTGGGCTCGAAACGTTTGGGGTCTAATTGTAAATCCTGAGTAACTATTTCTTTTATGAGACTTTGAGCATCAGATTCATCATAAATAGAGAATTGCCTTGTCCATTTTAGACCTTCTTGATCGCAAAATTTATCTATATCGAAACGAAGTAGTTTTGCAAATAGAGCATGAAAAGTCCCAATCCAAAGCTCTTTGGTTATTTCATGATATACCCGACTCCGCAGCTGCCGCTGTTCAACTTCTTGAAGAGTTTTTAGGGGTTGTCCAAATTGATTTTCTGCAAGTCTTTTTGTCAGTAATAGCTCGAGTCTATCTTTCATTTCTCTAGCTGCTTTATTAGTAAATGTCACAGCGAGAATTGTTGCAGGATCTATTTTGTAATCAGATATTAAGTGTGCGATTCTATGTGTCAAAGCTCTTGTTTTACCGCTTCCTGCACCAGCTACAACTAGTAAGGGTCCATTTAAATGATTTACAGCATTTGATTGTGCATTATTAAGACCCGTTAGGAATGCGTTTGTGGATTCATTCATAGATTGGTGAGGTAATTATTTAGAAATTAAAAATTGAATTAATTTTTAGAGACTAGTAGTTAAGATGACCAATAATTTGTATTACTTTAACAAGTTTTAATTGTTATTTGAAGCGTACAATTCTTCTCTTAGTTCGATAAGTTTTGATAGGATTGGCTCTATTTTTTTTAATTCTTCATGCTCGTTTAGCGTTGAATTGATTTGTTGTTGAGGCATTCGTAATTTTTGCGCAATTGAGATCACCTCATCTCTAAGACGATTGCGGTAGCTGGTTAAAGCTTCAATTGACTCTATAAGTTGGTCTGGTGTGACTTTTGTCATGGAGCGCGTTATTTAATGGAGAGATTAGCTCAAATTGAAGAAATCCCTTTATTTATTAGGACTTTGAGAACTAAGCACACTGTATGGGCTGATAACTTAATAAATTCTTCAGTTAAGAACCGTTGCGGACATTTAATTCTCTGCCATAGCTGATCCAGTAAAGACTTAGGTTATCTAATGGTGCTTTTCCTTGCTGGGAATGAGCACTTAAATAACAGATCTAGGTCATTCGCTTTCCGATGCTTGATGCATTCTCTCGTGCTGTAGTAAGTGCTGATTCTCAAGGTTCTCCAATAGGGAGCGATGATCTTGTTGAGTTAAAAAAATATGTTGCTGACGCTAATAAACGTATAGATGCAACTCTTGCAATTACTCAAAACGTTTCGTGTATTGCTGCTGATGCTGTTTCAGGAATGGTTTGTGAAAATACAGGCCTGACACAGCCAGGTGGTAATTGTTATCCGACTAGACGAATGGCTGCATGCCTAAGAGATGGAGAAATTATTTTGCGGTATGTGAGTTATGCGCTTCTTGCTGGGGATCCATCAGTTCTTGATGATAGATGTATAAATGGTCTGAAAGAGACATATCTTGCTCTAGGAGTTCCTATAGCTAATGCTGTTCGTGCAATCGAAATCATGAAAATTGCAACAGTTGCAATTATGACTGAAACAAATACTGGTCGCAAAATGTTTGAAGGAATTAATTCAGGCTCCGGTGCTCAGTGCAAAGATATTGCTGCCGAAGCTGCATCTTATTTTGACCGTGTTATCAACTCATTAAGTTGATTGTTCTTTGGCCAAATTTCTACACTAAATTTTAGAAAAATTCAATTATGAAATCAGCAGTAACAACCGTTTTAATTGCTGCTGATGCAGCTGGCAGATTCCCAACTATTAGTGATATTGAATCTGTAAAAGGCTCTTTAGATAGAGCTCCCGCTCGCATTGAAGCGGCAGAAAAGCTTGCATCTTCTATAGATAGATTTACACAGGAGGCAATAGATTTTGTTTATTCCAAGAGCTCTTATGATCAGTCAACGAAAGATAAATGTACTCGTGATATAAATCACTATCTCAGACTAATTAATTATTGCTTAGTGACCGGAGGGACTGGCCCTTTAGATGAATGGGGCATAGCTGGTATGAGAGAAGTTATTCGTATACAACGTTTGCCGACTATTGCTTATATAGAGGCTTTTACTTTTATTAGAGATCAGACCAATTTGTCGAGTTACATGGGTCAACAGGCAATAACAGAA
>CACILY010000019.1 GCA_902587615.1 uncultured Prochlorococcus sp. | reverse complement strand
AGCAAGCATGTCTTGCAATGGTAAATTATTGGCCGGCTGAATCAATGCAAAAGTTAATTGATAATATTGATCATAAAGATGTTGTCTTCAGAAGAAAAGTAGTTAAGGCATTAAGTTTTTTTGGTAAAGATATTGTATTACCATTATCAAAGCTATATATCTCTAGAAAAGATATAACAACTCGAATTAGTTGCCTCAAAATACTTGTATATGTAGCATCAGAATTACCTTCTGATCTCTTCCCACTAGAAGGAATTGAAATTATTAATTTAGCACTTAGAGATGAATCTCCAGAGGTAATACTTATAGTAATTTCTCTATTAAGACAACTTGGTTCTTTTGCTATACCTTATCTTAAATCTGCATGTAGGGATGAAAATATTTTAAAAGCAAGAGCTGCCGTAACAGCTATTAGCGAGCTATCTGATCCATCTATCTCTGACTTTCTAGATGACTTAGTCAAGGATGATTCTATCGATCCAATCATAAAGCAGGGAGTATTGGACTCTATAAATATTTCTTAGAATATTTTCTGAATAATCATCAATCGACAATATTATTGTCTTTTTAATCAGTGGATTTCTGGAGCTGATTAACTGCTAGTTTGAAAATGCTAATCACTTCAATTTCATTCTCTTCTAAAATCTTCTCATTTAATCTTTTTATTGAATCTATTGCATTTATTTTCATCAAAGATAAGGCTGCATTCTTTCTTACAGATTGATTGTCATCATCTAATTGTTTGACTAATAAAACTTCTCCCCAAAGCTTTTCATTAATTCTGCCTATTGATTTTGTTGCCTCTATACGAACCTCTGTCGACTTATCGTTCAATGCCTTTATTAAAATGCTTTTTGCTTCTTTATCATTTAAAGCTTGAATCAATTCATCTAGTGCAGAAATCGCGGCTGCTCTAATAAAGGGATTTTTTGATTTTGCTGCTTTTTTTAATGCATCCGGTGCCTCTGCTCCTACAAAACCTAATCCCCATACAGCTAAACCATATTGCAGCGCTGAGTTGTTTGGTTTAATAAGCACTTTAATGAGATGTTCAACAGCTTCTTCTCCAAAGATTGCCATGGCACCGGCTGAAGAACCTTGCACTACAGGATCATCGTCATTCATTAGAGCATCTAGAAGATAAGGCAATGCTTTGGAATTACCTACTAGTTTCAAGGCTTTCGCGGCCGCTCTTCGAACAGTTACATTTTTGCTGTTTTTTAATGCTTTACAAAGCCCCGGTAAAGCGGCTTCTCCACATAAACCAAGGCTTTCCGCAAAGGTTCTTCTTAACAGACCTCTAGGATCAGCAAGCCCAGCAATCATTAAATCAATTTCCTTTTTAGTTGATTTTGGTAATTTTCCTATTTGGAGATGATATTTAAGTTCAGCGGCTAATTGTTCAGACTCTTCTGGTGACAGTATTACTTCTTCTTGATTTATTTTTGCTCTTAAACTGTTGTCCAATGGAAATTACCTTTTGATAGTTGAATTAAGGATCAAATAGCTTTGTGCTTTTTATTTTGATATTAATTGAAAGTGTTAAATACAATCTATTTTAATTGATCTAAGTCTACCGTAAGAAAACAGTATGATAAATTAAAATATATAATTTTATTAGATGGGATTAACTACACCGTTTTCTATTAGTGAACAATCCTCTTATTTATAATCTTCCTTCTTTAAGTCAGGAAGAATCATTAAGTATTCTTTCTCAATCTATTGATGAACTAGCACTTGCTAGTGATTACTATAAAGCAGTTTTTTATTTAGAACAATTTCCCGATGACTCTACAGAAAATGCTCTTTTAACATTCTTAAACATAAATTCTAATGAACAATCAGTTTTGATAGCAAAAAGAAAAGCAATAGAAATTCTAGGAAGATTTAAATCTAAAAAAGCGATACCAGTCATTGCCAGATATCTTGAGAGCACTGATCAATATATTGTAGAGAATGCAGTTTTAGCAATGAAAGAGATTCAATGTACAGATACTAATATACATAATTTACTTATCAAGCTCTTAGATAAAACAAACCTTAATAAGAGAGTTATTATACAAACACTTGCTAGCTTAAAGGTCAAGAAAGCCTTAAATAAAATCAGATTTTTATTAGATTCTTCTACTACATCACCAGGAGTTAGAGGGGCAGCTATTGCTGCCCAATACAGTTTAAATAATGATAAAAGTAGGATTAATGAGTTGAAAATAAATCTACAACATAATAATCAAAATGAAAGACAATCTGCTGTCCAGGATGTCATAGATTGCAATGGAATTGAATTACTTCCATCTGTTGTTAAATCCCCTATATCACCATTCTTTAAATTACTTGCTCTTGATTTATTGTGGCCTGAAAATCAAAAACAAATTGCAATTAACTATTTCCTTAAAATGATAGATAATTCTATTTTAGGAGAACCTTCTTCTATTGATAAAATTCATGATCATAATCCTGAAAGTTCTCCTGACTCATTAGTTAATGATTTATTTAGTACAGACTTTAGTAGGGCTTACTTGGCACTACAAACTCTTGAGAGTTTAAACAATAATATTATTTGGCCATTGATTTTTGATAATTTAGATCGCTTTAGAAAAGATTATGGTGCTATATATTTTATTGCTATTTTATTTCGTTTAGTAAGGCATTGGAATGCCTATCAATTGTTGATAATTAACAATTTCTTGATCTCTATTCTGGAAAGTGATTGGCCAGAGTTTATGAAATTCAGACCTGTTGTAATTATTTCATTAATAAAGCTTTCCCCTGACAAGTGTTGCAGCTATATTCCTCTTTGGTTGGATCAAAGTGCTACACCATTTTGGGCATCCAGATACGCAACATTAATGAGTCTAGACCTTTACTTTGAAAGGAATCAGCTTGACTCTTTAAGCCATTATATTTACAAGTCTAAAAGAGATGAGAATTTCTTTGTGAGGGAGAAAGTTAATTCTATACTAACTAATTAATATACTTATATATCATGATTATTATTAATCCATGATTCGTTTATGTCGTCTTTCAAGGAAAAAGATTTGTCAAAGAAAAAAGGTCCATGTTCTGATCCCCAAAACTTATTATTTGTTTCTAGTTCGAATCCTGAATCTTCACTAATCCATGCATTTTTTGTTAGCTTTACTCTGCTAACAAGATAACTTTCTCTGCCATCTCTCTTTACGATACATTTCCTTCCAGACTCTATTTCACCTAAATAATGATTGTCATTATTTAGCTTAAAAGTCATAGAACATCCCTTCCTTAAATTATACTTTTGACCCTTTAGATCTTTTAGAAGCTCTGGATTTCTGCCTGCACCTGCTAACCTTATTGGATTAGATAAAATATAATTTTCTAGAATTAAAATGCCATTAATTATTATTACTTTATTTAAGGATTGTCTATATGGTGACCATGGGAGATGGTCATAAATTTGCTCTGAATAAAATCCAGGTCCATTCATTACATTCCATGGTATTGGTCTGAAATAGATATTGATGTGCGCAAAATATTTTGGACTCTTTTCTGATTGCGCTTTGTTTGTATATCCTCCCGCTAGGGTTTGAGCAAATATTAATATTGATTGATTATTTTCTTTATTCATTTATTTTGATATCCTGCTTGATTGTGCGGATTTCTGAAGCATGTGATGTTTGCAAGATTGCTTTAGAATCTTTGCTTCTTATTACAGATGATCTGCACCTTACATTTTTTGAAATAAACCATATCCTTTCTTCGGCAGAAGTTTCATTGTATTCAGTTGATAACACTAATGTGTCATCTGAGAGAAAAGAATATTTAGAAATTGCTTTTATTTTCTCAGCATAACCTAATGTTCTGAGGATGATTCCATGTTTTTCAGAACTACAAGATGGTATCAATATACTGGATCCACTTGATAGATCACTTTCTTTATTCCCTTTCCAATTGCTTTCTGCTTTCCATTCTATTTTAAATGGTGAAATAGGATTCAGATGTAGCTCTTTATAATCCTCTAGTGTGTTTAATACTTCAACATCATTTTCATTGAGTAAAGTTATCTTTAATACACTTAGGATCTCATCAAACTGTTTAAACGCAAGAGAATGACCACTTCTCATTGATTTCCATTCACCTTCACTTTGAGCGACAAATTGCTCAATATTCATTAACTGTTTGAAGACTCTTCTTGTTCTAAGTCATCATTAATATTAGCTTTTTGAATCATCCTAACCATTGAATCAACCATCATTGACATTGCCATAGGAACTTTTTTCCCAGAAGGCGTTTCAGATGATTGTTCTCCTGGCTTTTTATTAGAAGATGGTCTGTTGATTGCCATAGCTGATGCCTTGTAACTAGTTTTTGATTGACGTTTGTACTAGCGTCTGACTATATAAAACAAATGCTATCATGCTATCAATTCGTACTTTATGATAATTATGTTATATCCACATATTAAGATTCAGCTAGCTTAGTAAATATTGCCTTTATAGACCTTGCTTGCTATAAAAGATAATCTTTATTTATTTCATACGATCAAGTTATTTTATTGGTTTGCAGCCATCTCTTCTAAAAGTATACTTTTGGCATGAAATATATTATCACTTGTTGCAAAAGAACGGCATAATTTTGATGATTGAATGAAGTCTGATGTTTTTATTCCACAGGGTGAGTTCCAGCAACGCATGTATGGGACAGTATCTTCTCCAAATAAATCTTTATATTCTATTGAATCTATTAAAGAATCAATGTGATTATCAAAACCGTGTTCTGAGAGTAAATAAATATGATGTCTAACCTCAGATTGATTAAGTGTAGGTCGGCCAAGTATATTTTTGATGTTGATTTCTATGGCTCGTTGTTGGTTGACTTTTTCGTAAAAATTAGCTCGATAGAATGTAGATTTTGCTAATTGC
Source organism: uncultured Prochlorococcus sp. (assembly GCA_902587615.1). Taxonomy (GTDB): domain Bacteria; phylum Cyanobacteriota; class Cyanobacteriia; order PCC-6307; family Cyanobiaceae; genus AG-402-N21. The sequence continues at coordinate 16,235 of CACILY010000019.1, read as the reverse complement.
CTGATGAACTCTCTAATTGTTATATCACCATTACGAAGTCTTCTTTCAATCTCTATTGGACGTTGACTTTCCATAGGGTGTAGATTTCCATATACCTGTCTATAAGATGCTCTTATAGACATTTCTAAAGCCTCATCATCTATAGGCTCATATTTTTGAAAAGTATATAAATTCAAATAATTACTTGGAAATTTCGGCCCTTTTGCTCTGCAAGATTTTTCTAGATTAGCCTCCTTGAATTTGCTAATGATCCGATTTTGAAGAATGCCTGCATTTAATGCTGGTGTGCTAAAAGCAGTTTCATTGAAGATGTCTGGTTGGCCCGGCATACATCCTCCTTTGGAATGAAGGATATATGTTGTTTGTATGCTTCCAGCTAGTCTACTTTTTCCATAGCTTATTGGATAAGGGTATATTGATTCTGCGCCTATTTTATATGCTTTTAATGGAATTGAATTCATGATTCTCCAAGGTTATTATGAGGCCATTGGACAGTTTGATCTTTAGATATCAAGATCTGCCATCATTAAAGATTCTATTGTAGATGAGGTCTCTTCCCGAAAACGTTTAACACTAACTTTGTTTAATACATATATTGCTAAGAAAGTGACAATAATTTCAAGTAAGAATACAAATGCAAAGGCCAGAAAATTATTTTCTGGCCCGCTTAATAATCTTCCTAAATCTAAAAGTCCACCTCCAAATATTTTACCCATTGCTCTTGATAAGGCTTGAGCTAGGCCCCAGACTCCTACAAGGGTTCCTGCCATTTCTGGCAATGTAAGGTCTAACATTAGTGATAGGGCGCTATTAGTTGCTATTCCAGCAGCTAATCCAAAAATAACTAATACACCAAATAAACTATTTGTACTTTTAAATGCTCCGCTTAAGATTAAAAGAAATAGTGAAAAAATTATCATCCAGCAACCTATTCTTGCAGTGGATAATTTGCCTAATCTTGGAGTTATCCAGAGCCCTCCTATTAAAAGACCAATTAACGTCCCAATGCCCCAGAATGCATTAAGTAAGGTAGTTTGAGAGATTGGGAGGCTAAACACTTCTGCCCCATAACTTTCGAGTATTGGGTCCTGGAGAAATAGACCAAGTGTATATAATATTAAGAATGTAAAAAAGATAATGATCTGTGGGCTTGAGGTAATAATTGACCATGATTCTTTTAAACCTATATTGTTATCTTTATTGCCTAAATTTTGAGAATTTTTATCTACCTTTGATTCAACACCCCAGCAGGCAAAAATTGTGATTACTAACACTATTCCACTTACCCATACCATAAATTTTTGAAGAGCAGGCTCTAATAATGCTGGATCTGATATGCCATCAAGTCCTTTAGTTGTTATGGATATGGCTATTGCACCAACCACTATCCCTACAGTGAGCATGCACCAAATTATTCCAACTGCTTTTGGCCGTTCTTCTTCACTTGTCATGTCAATAACAAGGGCTAGATAAGGTGTTGTGGCTAGTGAGATAGCTAGACCATATAGGGAGAAAAGTATGCAAAGTCCTATTGCCGCAGTAGTTATTGCAAGCCAATTCCCTCCGGTAAGGGCTCTCTCTGTTATAAAGATTAAGGGAATAGAAGCTATTGCCATAGAACAAAAACCTGCTGTTCCAAGAAGAATATAAGGAGTTCTTTTTTGCCCCTTGATAGGGAATGAGTCTGAGATATTCCCAAACAAAACACGAGACGGAGCCATTAGTTGTTCAAAAGCAAGGCCGCCTCCTACTAATATTGCTGGGAATGCAAGTTCGGAAATCATTATCCGATTAAGCATTCCTGCGAAGATTACTGCTAAGCAGCCAAGACAACCTTGAAATAAACTAAGTCTTGCGAGGCTTAGAGGTGATAAACCCCTCTTTTTATTCAAAAGAACAATCTCCCTGTTTGTGAAACTAATTTATTAAAAAATATTCCATTAATAAGACTATTGATTGAAATTAATAGTTTCTTATTCCTTTGACTAAATCATTCGATACTTACTTAATGCTTACTCTAGATTTAAAAGACGTATCCGGAACTCGGCAACATCCCTTGCCTTAGAAGGGAAATTTTTTAAAAAAGGATGATCATTAATCTTGGAAAGAGCAATATTTATCTTCTCATTAAGATCTATGTCAGGATTAATTTCATTTGAAGATAGGCGTTTCCAAATATCGTCAAACGCGATAGCAAAGCTATCTGCATTATTCATTAATAGACTATTAGTTTCGTTTTGAGGGATAAAAGGCAAATGTCTATACCAAAACAAATTATGCCAGGACCCAGATTTGAACTGGGGACACGGCGATTTTCAGTCGCCTGCTCTACCAACTGAGCTATCCCGGCCTGTTCTCATGGCGAGTTCCTTATTAAGGGTACTCTCTCGATAAGCCATTGGAATCCTTTGGTGGGAATTCGCTTAACTTTTTCTTTCTATTCTATAGAGTCTATTCCCTTCCCTCGTTATTTGGTATGGACTTCATCATTGAGACAAGTGTTTGGTGAGCATCTCTGCTGTCAAGCAGCTCATGTTCAAAATTAATTTGGATGACGTTATTATCAACCTTTAGTTCCATGAATTTTGTATTTATTGAAATCATACTTGCTTCTTTAAATTCTTTTATGCCTCCATAATGAATAACATATTTATTTATTGCATCTTGATGGTCTTTGTTCATATGGTTGCAGATTCTATTGCTAGATGCACTGTCAAGTTGATTTGAAGCCATGAGATAAATCTCTTACTGAAATTAAGACTTATAGTCCATATTTGATAATTTAAGTCATCATTATACTAATCAGTTGAATCTTAAGTATTGATTTATTCTTTTAATTAAGTCTCTAGTTATTGTCTATATATGCTGCTAAAAAAAAAATTAATACTAAGTTATCTATCTAAATATTTTCTTTGATTGCTTTTAAGGCAATAATTGCCGCTCCAATTGCCGGGGGTTTTAAATTTCTCTTTATAGGTATTTTTATAATTCTTTCTCTAATTCTCTGCCATTGAATATTTTTAGCTCCTTTCCCCATTGTAATTATTCTTTTGGGATAATCTAGCCCGAGACTATTTAACTTTTCCCACCCTTGATTTTCGATTTCAGCCAAACCTTCAAAAAGAGCATGTATATAAAGTGCATCACTTATAGGTCTTGGATTAAGTATTGGTTCAAGATTAGGATCATGTATTGGAAATCTTTCGCCTTTAGATGGAAGCGGAATTAGTTTTATATTGCTTTTTATTTTTGGATCAATTTGTTGACTTAGCTCTTCAATTTGATTTTCAGAAAAGAATTTCTTTAATATTATTCCTCCAGTATTTGAAGCACCTCCTATAAGCCATTTCCCGCTAACCAAATGGTTGGTGATCCCTTTTTCAAGTATTGGTTCTTTTGCAAACTTTTTTATAACAATTGTACTGCCTAATATGCATATTCCCTCATTCTCTTTTGGACTTGCTGCTATCACAGCAGCATTGGAATCTGTTGTACCAGATATTAATAAAAGGTCTATAGGTAGTCCTAAAAAAGCCGCCTGGCTTTGCGAAATCTTAGAAATTATTTTTCCACTAGGAATGATTTTAGGAAGAGTATTCCCAAAATTTTGCTTTTCAAAGAACTTGGGCCAACGTTTATTTATTAAATCCCAACCCAACTTTATATTGTTGCCTTCTTCTCCCCATGTCCAATTTCCAATAAGCCAGCCACTTATCCAATCAGCTTGATGTCTTAAAAGTAAGTTATAACCATATAAGTCAATTAAATGTAGTCCTCGCTCTAGACTATCTAGTCTCTTTGAATTTGATCCTATTAATAGACTTTGTATTTCTTTATTCTTATTTTCGAAATATTGATCATATGGAATTGCCTTTCCTATTGGTTCTCCATTCTTTTTACATGCTATTAATGTCCCTGAAGTTCCAGCTATTGAACAAGCAATGAGACAACTTCTTATGTTAATCGGAATACTTGTTATTAACTCTGTACAGCATTCCTGCCAGTCTTTGCATTGAGTTAGTCCATGTTGATAATTAATAGAATCAGTATAAATTAACTCTTTACTGTTATTAATTATGGCTATGCGAACACCAGAAGTTCCTAAGTCTATTCCTAAAGTTAAAAAATCTTCTTGCAAAGAGACCTCTCTAATGAGATATTTTAGTTTTGATTAGGTGAAAATATAGATATTTCTTGGGCTTTTTCTCTGACATTTTCCCATGGAAGATTTAGATCGGGACGGCCAAAATGTCCATATGCTGCAGTGTCTTTATAAAAACGCCCTCCTCTTATTTGTGGAAGCCGTTTAAGGTCAAATTGTTTAATGATTGCTCCAGGGCGCAAGTCGAAATTATTTTCAACTAATTTAGTTAGATCACTGTTGGAGTATTTCCCAGTACCAAAAGTTTCTATCAGGATTGATACAGGTTTGGAAATGCCAATTGCATAACTAAGTTGTACTTCTACTCTTTCTGCTAGGCCTGCAGCGACAAGGCATTTCGAAACAAATCTAGCTGCATAGGCTGCTGATCTATCTACTTTTGTTGGGTCTTTTCCTGAGAAAGCCCCACCCCCATGCCTAGCATATCCACCATAAGTATCGACAATAATTTTTCTGCCTGTCAGGCCAGCATCACCTTGTGGTCCTCCTACTACAAATTTACCTGTGGGATTGACTAAAAAACGTGTTTTCTCTTTATTAGGCTTTATTTCAAGATCAGCTGTTGCTGGTATTACAACGTTCTTCCAAAGATCTTCAGTTATTCGTTCGCGAATTCTCTCTTCTTCGTTTATTCCTTCTATCTCAGGAGTGTGTTGAGTGGAAATAAGAATAGTGTCTATAGAAATGGGCTTGTCATTTTCATAAACAACACTGACTTGCGTTTTTCCATCAGGAAGTAGGTAATCAAGAATCCCTTCATGTCGCACTGATGCTAGTTGTCTGGACAGTCTATGGGCCAGACTGATTGGGAGGGGCATCAATTCAGGTGTTTCATTGCATGCATAGCCAAACATTATTCCCTGATCACCAGCGCCAACCTGGTCTAAAGGATCACCAGAATGGTCCTCTGCTTCATTAACCCCTTGCGCAATATCTGGAGACTGTTGGTCTAGTGCAACTAATACTGCACAGCTATTGGAATCAAACCCCCCCGCACGAGCACCTGTATATCCGATGTCATGAATTACATCTCTAACAAGCTTGATAAAATCAACTTTTGCATTTGAGCTAATTTCTCCTGTTATTAGGCATAGGCCAGTATTTACTACAGTTTCACAAGCCACTCTGCTATCAGGATCATCTGTCAGCAGTGCATCTAAAATAGAATCACTAATCTGATCACATAGTTTGTCAGGATGACCTTCAGTTACTGACTCTGAAGTGAATACAAATCTACTCATAGCAAAAGCATTTTCAATATTAGTTTAGGTTTCATTCTGGCAAGATAGATCATCCCATTCATAGATTAATTCTTGTTGATGCCTTAATTGAGGGATTTTGGTCCAACCTGCGACATAGCCAAGGGCTAATTTTATTCCTGCTGCTTTAGCCATTTGCAAATCAGTATCGCTATCCCCAATGAGTGCACATTCTGAAGGATGTAATTTAATAACCTTACAGAATTCTTTTACTGCATTTGGATTAGGTTTGGCTGGTTTGTTATCAGCACTCCAATATCCTGAAAAGTTTTTTTCAATATTATTTGCTTGTAAAAACTCTTGAATACCTTTAGTTGAGTCATTACTTATTAAGCCACATTTTATTTCTTTTTTTTGACAACCTTCTAAAAACTTTTTTGCGCCAGGTAAAAGATTCTTAATTTTCATGTTTGAATTACAACTGCAAAGCTTGTTTTCCACTTTAAGGAAAACTTCCTGCGAAATATTTAAAGCAGTTGTCCAATCTTTTCCGAGCACCGTAAGAACAGTTGTAGTTGTAATTAGATTGTCTTGACGAGATGCAATTGCAATTGCTCCATGGGGATCTAAAATAGATTTCTTGATCCCATAAGCCGTTTCTAAAAGAGATGAAACCTTTTCTTCTTGGTATTGATAGGGAGAATCTTTTTGAATAATTTTTTTTATTTCATTAATTCTTAATTTCCCAATCTCCAGTAGATGCTTTTCACTATCGGAAAGTGTTCCATCCTTATCAAAAAGAATTCCTTTTATCTTTCCTAAAAAATTACCCCTAAGGATAAGTTTAGCCATTTAATATTAGACATTCATAACAGCAATAGGGTCTTCACCTTCTTCAGCCTGCTCAAGTAACATTTGCTTGTATTTTGCTGCCATCTCCTCAGCATTATCAAACACTTTTTGAGGATCAGTAAGCATATCTCCAGGTTCTGGTTCTAATGCCTTTGTAGATAGAGAAATACGTCCTCTTTCAGCATCTAAGTCGATTATCATGACTTTCATTTGATCATTGACATTTAGTACAGAATGAGGTGTTTCAATATGCTCATGACTAATTTCTGATATATGAAGCAATCCACTTACTCCACCAATATCTATAAAGGCACCATAGGGCTTAATGCCTCTTACAGCACCTACTACTACTTCACCTACTTCTAGGCGATTCATTTTCCTTTCAACTAATGCTCTCCTATGGCTAAGAACCAGACGATTTCGTTCTTCATCAACCTCTAAAAATTTAAGGGGGAGAAAGTCAGCGACCAATTCTTCTTTGGCTTTTCTTGTACTGATATGAGATCCAGGAATAAATCCTCTAAGACCTTCTACTCGCACAAGTGCTCCTCCTCTATTGGTAGCGAAAACCTCTGAATATATGGTTGCATCTTCTTTTTGTAATTGTCTTACCCTTTCCCATGCTCTCTGATATTCGATTCTTCTAATAGAAAGTGATAATTGTCCATCTTCATTCTCTTCTGTCATTATAAAAAACTCTCGTTCTTCTGATGGCTGTAATACATCACTTAAGCCTTCAACTCTATTAATAGAGACTTCTTGCATTGGCATGAATGCAGCAGTCTTAGCTCCTATATCAATCATGGCTCCTTTCGATTCAAGAGCAAATACTGTTCCTTTTACTATGTCTCCAGGCTTGAAATTGTAATCATATTTTCCTAAAAGAGACGCAAATTCATCAGCAGTAAAACCAGCACCATCAAAGTCATACTTCTTGACTCTGTTGCTACTGGGATCTTCTGCGCTAGGAATATCAATATCCTCTGGAATCGGATCTATATCTTGGGAGTCGACTTCTACACTTTCTATCTCATCAGATTCTTGATTTGTTTCTAAAGAAAGCGATGCCTCATCGTCCTTGAGTTTGTTTTCTTGAGATAAATCCTTTTCAGATTCTTTTAGGTTCTCAGACATGAGATAAAGGCGGTCTACCAAAAGGTAGTGTGAAACTTTTTCCATAAAGGCCCGCCGACCTTATGGAACTAGTTTGCTACTCTACATACTCAACTCTCTAGATTAGAGAACTGATGCGAATTGCTCTTTTTTAGATGGATTATTAAATGTTTCTAGTGTCGCTACAAAATCATTAACACCATGGAATTGCCTATAAACAGAAGCAAATCGAATGAAGGCAACTTCGCTAATCTCTTTGAGTTGATCAAGTACTAGTTCTCCGATCTCTGCACTTTGAATATCTTTAAGATTCCTTTGTTGAAGTTGAATTTCTATTTCATCAACAATTGATTCAACTTTTTCCGTGAATACGGATGTTTTCTCACATGCTCTTGTAATACCAGTAAGTAATTTGCTTCTACTAAAAGCTTCTCGATTACTATTTCTCTTTACAACTGTAATAGGTATGGTCTCAACCCTTTCGTAGGTTGTAAACCGGAAGTCACAATTAAGGCACTCTCTTCTTCTGCGCACGCTTTTCCCTGCGTCCGCAGATCGAGACTCAAGGACTCTGCTATCTGTGTTTTGACAAGAGGGGCATTGCATACTGCCCTATGAGTAAAATGCTACATTTTTAAGTCTATACATTTATTTCTATTCTGAGAAGTAATTTGTCAAGTGAATTTAAGAATGAGTTGTTAATAAGATTATAAGAGAAACATTTTTGAGACTTAAAAAGAAAAAAACATAAAAAAGGCTCCTAAACTAGGAGCCTTTTTTGGACAGTGATTATTTGTCGTACTTCGGAGGATCGCGGAAAGCGACTGCGAAGAAAAGGGTGACAACTGCCAATGTCATCAGGAGTGTGTAAGCGAAGGCTTCCATCTAGGTTCTCGGTAGTGGGTAAAGATTCCTTTAATTAGGCACGTCCAGGTACTCGACGTGTTGATTCATCCCCAAGTTTCTTGAAGAGACCAAATTCAACCCTATCGCCAATTTCAGGATCGATTCCAGCGAATCTGTCTCTGAAGAGAGTCCTTGCTGCATGCCACCAATGTCCAAATAGGAATAATAATCCAAAACATAGATGAGCATAGGTGAACCAGGCCCTTGGAGAGCTTCTGAAAACACCGTCTGATTTGTAGCGATCTCTATCAAACTTGAAGGCTTCTCCTAGTTGAGCCTTACGAGCTAATCGCTTAACAACAACTGGATCTGAGAAAGTCTGACCATTTAATTCTCCTCCGTAAACAGTTGCAGTTACTCCAGTTTGTTCAATGGAGTATTTTGCTTCTGCGCGGCGGAATGGTATGTCAGCCCTAACATTGCCATCTTTATCTTCAAGAATAACGGGGAAGTTTTCGAAGAAGTTAGGAATTCTTCTTACCTCTAGATCATTACCTTCTTTGTCTTGGAAGGAAATGTGACCTTGCCATCCTGTTGGCAAACCATCTCCATTAACTAATGCACCTACTCTGAACAGTCCACCTTTAGCTGGGCTATTACCTACATAGTCATAGAAAGCAAGTTTCTCTGGTATTGCTGCATAGGCTTCTTGTTTGGTAGCACCGTTATTCACAGCTTCCTCTACTCGCCTGTTTATTTCAGTTTTGAAGTAACCAGAATCCCATTGATAGCGGGTAGGGCCAAAGAGCTCAACAGGAGTGGTGGCTGAGCCATACCACATGGTTCCTGCAACAACGAAGGAAATAAATAGAACGGCAGCAAGTGCACTAGCTAAAACACCTTCAATGTTTCCCATCTTGAGACCTTTATAAAGCCTCTCACTGGGTCGGTTAGTGATATGGAAAATTCCACCAATTATTCCTATGAGGCCAGCGCCTATATGGTTGGCAACAATTCCACCAGCATTGAATGGGTTGAATCCTTCCGCTCCCCATGCCGGAGCAACGGCTTCGACATGGCCTGAAAGACCATAATCGTCAGATACCCATATCCCTACTGATGCACAGTGGAAAGCTCCAAATCCAAAACAAGTAAGGCCTGCCAGAAGAAGGTGGATTCCAAAGATTCTTGGAAGATCTAAGGCTGGTTCTCCAGTCCTGGAGTCCTCCCAAAGTTCAAGATCCCAGTAGGTCCAATGCCATATAGCAGCCAGAATTAAAAGACCACTAAAGACAATATGGGCTAAGGCAACTCCTTCAAAAGTAGAAAAGGGAAGTGCCTTACCCCAGAAATCCAAGGAATCAAAATCAAAAGCTCCAGTCCCTCCGGTTATATCCCAGCCACGCCAGCTATTAGTGACGCCTAGGCGAGCCATAAAGGGCATGACGTACATGCCTTGGCGCCACATAGGGTTTAAGACTGGATCGGTTGGATCAAAGATGGCCAATTCGTAAAGGGCCATTGAGCCGGCCCAGCCGGCTAGTAAAGCTGTATGCATGAGGTGCACGGCCAGAAGTCGGCCAGGGTCGTTAATTACGACTGTGTGCACCCGATACCAGGGCAATCCCATGTGTCAGGTTTCGTGTAACAAAGCTGCTTGATGCAGCCAGACCGAATGATCGTAAAGGTTCTAGCCTGCTCAGCGGGAAAGGTTGTTGCTACCTGCAACGACTGTTGACACTACGGGACATAAAAATCTTTTCTTTTTTAAGCTCTGTAGAGCTTGCCTCTTGTCGCAAATCGCTTCCTATTACTATATTATTTCGAAAAAGACATCTGAAAAAAGGATGGAATTGCGATTGTTTTTTCTTCAATTATTTTTTGTTAACTTTGTCAGAAAAAAGGATTTTTCAGGTGAATTAAAAAAAAAATTAAGTAGTAAATCAGAATTTATCGTATGTAGAAAGATCATTTTTGTGTTTTGAGTGGTTACAAAATCTTTGACTGCGGCTTCCCATGAAGAGGACTTCCTCTAAAGAGACTTATAGTCTTATCAAGTGATATTTTTTTCGTATAACAATCTGAAGCATGGAAACCACCAACTTCGGCGCAGCAGCTAGCCTCCTCTTTGTCCTAGTCCCAGTTATCTTCCTTATAGGGCTTTATCTCTCAACATCTGATGGAGAGAAGTCAAGTTTCTATTCTGATTCAGGTAAAGGACGCCTTTCTCCTGAGCCTAAAAAATAAGCTTCATCGGAAGATTTAGTTTGAGTATTAGAAGAACTCAGTAAATAAAAGGGTTTAATTCTGTGCCTATATCAGGCAGGATTTTCTATGGAAATAAATGAGTGCTCATCAGCACATATTTTAATGTGGAGAAAGAGCATGCTCATTAAAGGTGGCTCATCTTTAGAGATTGATTGGCTGCTTGAGATAGGTGGTGGATTGAGTTGGACCTCTTTGCAAAAGCTTTATTTATATCCAAACTCTTTAGTTCAATTAGATTTATCGCTTGAAAAGCTAGAGACTATTTGGTCAAGACATATTCTTGATCAGATCCCTTTGCAATATCTTTTAGGGAAATGCCCATGGAGGGATTTTGAATTAGATGTCAATTCAAATGTTTTAATTCCTCGTCAAGAAAGTGAGTTAATGATTGAATTTGCGTTGGAGATTTTCAATGAGAAATCGCAAGGATTATGGGTTGATTTAGGTACGGGTTCAGGTGCTTTGGCAATTGCTTTAGCAAGGTCTTTAAAAGCGTGGGAAGGTCATGCAGTTGATTGCAGTAAAGCTGCTTTATCACTTGCACAAAAAAATATATCTAAATTAGCTCCTGACTCAAAAGTCACATTTCATTTAGGAGATTGGTGGGATCCTTTGCAATCATTATTTAAATCTATCGATTTGGTTATCTCTAACCCTCCCTATATCCCAACATCAACTTTAAAGAAGCTAGATCCAATTGTTTATCAAAATGAACCTAACTTAGCATTATGTGGAGGAGATGATGGTTTAGATTCTTGTAGAAAAGTTATATCTGGTGCCATTAAAGCTTTGTCACCAAAAGGATTGATAATTATGGAACATCATTACGATCAAAGTGAAAGAGTATTGCAATTAATGGAAGGTTCAGGGTTGAGAAATGTCAGGTTTGAAGAGGATTTAAATGGTATAAGAAGATTCGCTATTGGATTTGGCTCGTAATTCTAAGAAATGAAACCAAAATTACTTGATATAAAAAGTCTGAAAATTAAATTAGAAGATGGATCTCCCATCATATTTCCTACGGATACTGTGCCCGCTTTGGCTTCTTTGCCAATCTATGCCTCGAAGTTGTGGGAGATAAAAAAACGATCATTAAATAAACCGTTAATTTTAATGGGGGCTAGAGTTGATGAATTATTTGAATTCATTAAACCAATTGCTTTGGAAGATGCCACAAAGATGGCAGATACTTATTGGCCTGGAGCATTGACTATGGTTTTACCCTCTATAGGAAATTCTGTTCAATTTTTAAATCCAACAACAAATACTATTGGAGTTAGGATACCTGACTTAGTGCCTGCCTTAGAATTACTTTCTTATAGTGGACCTCTAGCTACTACAAGTGCCAATTTTTCAGGTTCTACTCCTGTGCTTAATCTTGAAGACGCAGTGAATACATTCCCAGAGATACCTTTATTGGAAAACATTCAATGGCCTAAATCATCTGGCTTGGCCAGTACTGTTATCTCTTGGGAAAGTAAAGGCAGTTGGAGATTGTTAAGAAAAGGCTCTCTTATGCCCAATATGCAATTTAAATAGTGATTTTTCTTATAGCGCTAATTTTACTTATTCAAGTTTTTGGTTATTGGATTTTCATCCCTTTAGTTGAGGTATCTAGTTATATTTTTGAGATAAGAGTCTTTCTTCTCTTCATAATAATTCTGGGTCTTTTCTTGCTCTCCGGAGACTCAGACAGAGAATCTTTAAACTAATAGAAGTTAATGATCACTATGACTTTTGTATTGAATACAAGGTTTTAATTTAGTCCTAATGCCGGCTAACAGATTTGAACTGATGACCTTCGCTTTACAAAAGCGCTGCTCTACCGCTGAGCTAAGCCGGCAATTTAATCATTTTAGCTATTCGAGTATATAAATTTCAAGCATCTATTGGATTTCCTAGGAATTAATTTTGAATGGATAAAGATCGCTGCAATGCTTGTTTGAGACGAAAATAATTTATTCAGTTTCTGATTGAGATTCCTTGAGCGTCTCATTTTCTTCTTGAGTTTGTTCTTTGAGTTTTATTTTCCCAGAAAGTGTTCTCTTTATTGGAAGGTTTGCAACTAATGCTGTCATTCTGTCTTCCGATTCTAGGCTTACTGCTCCTTCTTCCATATCTATCTCTACATATTTAGCGACAACTTCTAATATTTCTTGTCTCATTTTATCTAAAAGATCTTCACTCAGGTCTGTTCTGTCATGAGCCAGAACTAGTTGCAGCCGTTCACGTGCTGTGGTTGCGCTAGAAGTTTGACGGCGCAGTAATTTGTTGATGAGATCGCGAAGTGTCATTATTTTAGAAAATCTTTGTTTGCATCAATCGTCTAAATTTATCTCCAATGCTTGAGCCTTCTTTAGAAGGGTCAATAAGAGGAACTTCTTCACCTTGAAGCCTAAGCACAATATTTGAGTAACATCTTGCAGCTGGAGAATTGCTCCCACTCAGAGTTAGAGGTTCTCCTCTATTTGTGCTTACTATCACTTGCTCATCTTCAAGAACTAATCCCAATAATGGTAGAGCGAGAATATCAGTCACATCATCAACAGAAAGCATTTCTTGACTTGCCATCATTTTGGGCCGAACTCTATTAAGTACTAATTGAATAGGTTTGATCCCATTGCTATTTAAGAGTCCAATAACTCTGTCAGCATCTCTAACTGCAGACACTTCAGGATTGGTTACAACAATGGCTTCTTTTGATGCTGCCACAGCATTTTTGAACCCATCTTCTACCCCAGCTGGACAGTCAATTAAAACGAAATCAAAAAGCTCACTAACCATTTCTACTATTTTTTTCATGTCCTCAGGTTTTAACCAATCAAGCATTCGTGGATTACCAGCTGGTAGAAGTGAAAGATTGGCTTCTTGTTTATGTTTGACTAAGGCTTGATCTAGTCTGCATGATTCCTCTAGAACTTCCTGAGCTGTATAAACAATTCTATTTTCTAAACCTAAAAGCAAGTCTAGGTTTCTTAATCCAAAATCAGCATCAAGAACAGCTGTCTTTTTCCCTTGTCTTGCAAGAGCGATGCCGAGATTGGCAGTGAGAGTGGTTTTGCCAACACCTCCTTTGCCTGAGCAAATTAGAATGACGCGAGTCTCTTTAGCCAATGACCTTTTTATAGTGATCGCATCTTAATTGAGAAAAAAAATAATGAGAAGAAGTTTTGCATTGGATGATCTTGAGAGATTATTAACACTCTGTCTAGATGGGGGATTGGACTTGAATAAATCCCTTTATTTATATGGAAGTTATCACTTCTGATGTTTGTAAAGGGTTAATAACAATCCTTCCCTCTTTAATTTCTGCCTGTTCTGCCATTCCTGATAGAGGTTTCTCTTCTGGACCCCTGGCTATTTTTTCTGCAATTCTTAATTGAAGAGGAATTAGCTGTAGTGCTGAGATCTTTGCTTTAGAATTCCCTGCTTTGCCAGCGTGAGCAATTCCTAATAATCTTCCCCAAATCATTATGCTTCCTTTGGCAGATACCATCGCGCCAGGATTAACATCTCCAAAAACAAATAGATCTCCCTCGCTTTCTAATCGATCTCCAGAACGAAGCGTGCCTTGATGGAAAAGCGGATAATGAGAATTATCTTTCTTAATCTCAACACTTTGTAAAGGATCTTTTTGATCTTGTTGAGATTCTTCAATTGTCAATTCAGCACGTAAAGATACGTTAAATGCACTTACTACTGTCTCTGGTAATTGAGATCTAATAAAATTTAACTTATGTCCCCTGGATTCTAGTATTATTTTTAATTCTTGTATGTCTGAGCATGATAAAAACCATTTATGGCAGTCTATCTCTAAGCTTTTTTCATTAATTTCATTCAGTTGAATCTTTAAATAATTTCTCCAATCTGAATTAGTATTGTATGGAAATTTGATTTCTTTTCGATTGTGAAAACCATTTGAATGGTTCTTTTCAGGATATTTCATACGTTAAAAATTTTTAAGATTAGTTATTCTTTCTTGTAGTTCGTTATGTATGACATGCGGATGGATTAACCAAGTTGATTCGGCTGGTGTAATTAAACTTTCTACTAGAGGAGATGCTTTCTCAAGGGCTAAAAGATTTTTACCATCCCATAGCCTAAGTCCGCCTTTGTAAGGAAAATATCCGTGTAAACTTTGCTTTCTTATTCCACAAGAATAATCTGGCTCTTCTCCATTTTTTTTTGCAAGCGATCTTGCCATTGCGAGTGCTTCTAATTGTGATTCATTACTTAAATCTTCAATATCTATGGCTTTAAATAAATTTCGATTTAGAAAACGCTTACATAGATTTGAAAGAATTGGACAATTTGATTCTTGCCATCTATGCAAATGATAATTTGTAAGGCAATCATCATTTGCAAGGAATGTCTCTATATCAAGACTATTAATATCCCAAAGCCATTTCTTCATGTATTTATCTGCCCAAACTTTACTGGGGCCTAATTCTCTAGCAGTTCTTATAATTAGTTCTAAAAGCCATGTCGAAACCTCATTCAGTCGATGATTATATACACTTCGATACATAAGATTGCGAGTTATTAGATAATGTTCAACAGCCATAAGTCCTTTAGGATGTATAGCTAGATCTCCATCTGGCGCGATAGTCATTGCATCTAGAATTCTTTCTAAGTCAAGTTGTCCATATCGTGCTCCTGTTGTATAGCTATCTCGTAACAAATAATCCAGTCGATCACAATCAAGCTGACTACTTACTAGTGCTTTGATTGCTTTATTCGGAATTTGATTTCCACTTATAATCCCTGTTATTTGATTAACAGATTCCTGGGAAAACTTTTCAATTATATTTTTAATCTCATGATTTTCTTGAATTATTCTTGCTGACCAATATTCATGATTTATTCCAAACATTTCTTCACTTGTATGACTTAGAGGTCCATGCCCTAAATCATGTAGCAATGCTGATGCATATAGAACACCTCTAAATTCATTTAAACTGTGATTGATTTTAATTAATCTGGATAGAGCTCGTCTTGCAATTTCAAATACCCCTATTGAATGAGTGAATCGACTTGATTCGGCGCCGTGAAACGTAAGAAAAGCAGGCCCAAGTTGACGGATCCTTCTAAGCCTTTGGAATGGAGAAGAATCTATTAATTCAATTACCATTAATTCAGCAGGATCTTCCTTGTTCAGATTGATGCTGCGATGAAGAGGGTCGTAATAATTTCTAGTGCTCATTCCTACAAGGTTTACTAACTCTCTTTTGGAAGAGATGAAATCTCGTTAACTTCTTCTGCTTCAGTAATTAACTCTTCATTTTGTGGTGCAGTTTTTTCAGATATAAGCTCTCTATCTAGAATTGCATCCATGAAAAGCTCAGCATCTTGTATCCATCTATCATCAGAACTCCCAGGATTCAAAGGTTCAGGCATTTCTAAAATGCGGTCAGGTGTAATTCCAATATTTTGAATTGACTTTCCTTTAGGAGTTAGATAGCTAGCAACTGTTATTGCAAATCCACTCCCATCACTCAGGTTTGTTAAGGATTGAATCAGGCCTTTTCCAAAGCTATTGGTGCCAATTAACTTTGAACGATTGTTGTCTTGTAATGCTCCTGCAAGAATTTCACTTGCACTTGCTGTCCCTTGGTTGATAAGAGTAACCATTGGACCGTCATAAAGAGTTTCTTCACTGGCTGGAATTGGATCACTTATTCCTTCTCTATTTTTAGTTTCGACTATTGGTTTATTACTTATGAATGCATCTGCTACAGCTAGTCCTGAGCTAACAAGACCTCCTGAATTATTTCTTAAATCTAAGACTATTCCTT
>CACILY010000018.1 GCA_902587615.1 uncultured Prochlorococcus sp. | reverse complement strand
TGAAGACTAAGAGTTTCCAGTGGCAAACAATACAAAGATCTCTCTACAACCTTGAAGCGATAAAAAGCATATCTTTCCAACTGCTACTTGACACATGCGAAAGTAGTAGTTAACTAGTTTTTAGATGCCTATATAAATATATGTATCCCGAAGGGTGGCTGATGGATCCAGAAGGAAAGAGCCTTTTGTACTTTGAGAAAGATCCAATGAATCCTATGTATGAGGGGTACGTAGGATCCTGGTTGATATCTGGAGATGGTTCCAAGCAATTTAGATATAGGAAAAGAATCTCAAAAGCCCAAGCTTTAGCTCAATGGACTCATCTATCAAGTCAAGGTTGGAGTTTAGTTAGAGAGAACGAACAAGCTGCATAGTCCTTCAACAACTATGCAGCCGTAATTGTTATTCCAACTAGCTATAACTACAACAATCAAGTCAATCAGGTCTCTTATTAAGAAATCTAATCGGGCAATCAAATGTTCAGACAGTTAATCCGCAGACATCAGGCCAAAATAGCGAGATGGAAAGCAAGGATGGGTTTAAGTGATTATCAGATTTTCTGGCTAGGCTGTGGTGAGGGACTACTTATTGGAGGTGTTATTGGCATTGGAGTCTCCTGGCTTTACTTAACGGGTTAACAATTCTTTGATGGGCAGCGAAAGGAAAGAGCACGTGACTTTCAAATAAAACAACTTTTTCTATCCATAACCATTTGAACTCAAAATTTTTCAAAATATGAGAATATCTAGCAATGAGAATAGGCTCTATGAAAAGACATTGGGTAATAACAGTATTGATTTTATTTCTTGGAGCTTGCTCTAAGCGTCAACCTATTTCTTCTGGTCCATACCAAGCGGTCAAATGTGGTTTATCCGATGGAATGAATGTCCCTAATAAATTTGTTTTTAATAAAAGCAATGGATACTTGTATTTTTTCGACCTTGATACGGATACATTTAAACCTCTGACTTCACAGGAAGAGAAAGGTAGGTATTTTAATTCGATAGCAGAAGTCTTCTCAAGATTCGAAAGGGTCAACTGGTTCTCAGGAAAGAAATTGATAATTACACAGATTTATTACTTTGATAGTCAGGATAAAATAATCAAGAAAAGTATTAATTTAAGATCGCTTAGAATGTATACGATATATCAAGATAATGAAGGCAAGAAATTAAGAGCTCAACAAAAATGTGTATGGATTGATCCCAAATTAAGTTAGACCAACCTAATTGTTTGTATAAATCTAATTAGAAAATATTTTTCCTTTTTACATAGAGATTTGTTTTCCTATAAAAGCAATTGATATGAAGGAGCTTTGTATAAAAAAGGTAATAACTCACCAGTTTCTTTTCTCCACAACCTTTTTGATAAAATTCTTCTCACTCCTGTAAAAACTGTATCGACTTTGAACATGGTTATTTTCAAAGCCCTACCTTCCAAAAACATTTATAAGACTTGCAAGGCTAGTAGTACTATATTAATGGAACCCAAAATAGGTATCCCTAAAATCCAATTATGACATCAATAATAATCTATTTAATGTGATTAAGTACTAAGTTTTATCATGAAAATCCAAACTTTATTAATTTCACTATTAACACTTAGCGCAGGATTGGCACTAAGTAAGAATCAATCCGTTCATTCTGCTGCTACAATTATTAGATGTAAAGGGCAAATCCCAAATAGAACTGCCTGCTTAATCAAACCTAGTTCCTATAAAATCAATACTTATAGAGTAGATATTTGCAAAGAAAGTCCTTTTCCTTCTTACCGAAGCTCGGCAAATTTCTCAGGTGCTGGATGTATGACTTTATTCAATGGAAATGGTGATCTTTACAAAGGACAATTTGCCAAAAATTCTAAATATAAACTTCCAAAAATAGGTAAGGAAAATATCAAGCTAGGTAAATACAAATATTTAACTATGGTATTAAAAAATTCTTTTACCAGTTCAGGAAAATATACTAGTGGGCAAACAACATGGAGAACGGCAGGTACTAATAAAAAAGGTATTCCCATAATAACCAAAAAGGCTGGTGCACCAGTTGAGACAACAGTTAAACTAACTAATTGGCGAGGAAGTAATAATCAAAATAATGACTATTGCAAGAATGACGGTGGAAGTTTCTCACGGTGCGAGATAAACTATAATGGTTATGAACTCACTGGGATAGGCATAAACTCTGACTTCATTGAGACTTACGGCAAAAATATAACTTATATGTTTTATATTGTCGAATTATCATCGCCGATAACCTTGCAAAAAGATTCTGAAGGTTATTTTGAAATTAATATTAATAACGATTTAGAAGTTTTTGGAAATGGGCAAGAAGTGCAATCTATTTCAACTCCTCCCTTTATATTTAAAGCAACTTACAAGAAGAAAATTCAATCTGATAAATAGACTAAAGATTTAGAGACAGATAACCCAAAAAGGTTAAATTAATTGTGATTAATCCACTTCTGTCAATATGAAAAGAAATTTTGAATACTAAAACCTTACTACGAATATCTAAGGGCTTCTTCTCTCTGAAAGAGGAGGAAGGATTCACTTATTTGGAAATCATTGTGGTCTTGATGGTGTTTGGAATACTTTCATCGATAGCTATCCCACAATTTAAACCTGCAACCAATAAAGCCAAGCAAAAAGAAGCCTCTTTGATTGTGTCCTCAATGATCAAAGCTGCCAAGTCGAATTATGCCTTGGTAGCTGGCCTTCCAGGTGACATGGGACAACTCTCGAAGTTTGCAAGATTTCAAAAATGTATCTCTAATAATGTTGAAACAGAAGGGAGTTCAGTTTGCAAGAGCGCAACTCCTGTTCCAGTAGAAAAAAACGATGTTCTTTTTTATTCACCATCTGGAAATTACAAAATTGAAATGAGGAGAGTTGCAACAGTAGATGACGTACAAATATATCAAGTAAAAGCAAATCCAAATGGCGGAACATTTGCAACCGATGGGAGTGCAGTTGTTGGTTGCTATAACCCACTGAATGGAATATCCCTGGTAAAAGAATATTCTTCTAAAGCAAGTGAGAAAGGAACTAAGTCTTATATAACTTGTGGAGATTATTCTAGAACTGAGCCAATACCTAATCCACCAATACCTAATCCACCAATACCTGAACCACCTGATCCACGAATACCTGAGCCACCAATACCTGAGCCACCTGAGCCACCAATACCTGATCCTTTACCGAAAACTGAATCGGTAGAATCAGTTACTCAGCCTCGTACTAATACAAACGTCTCAACATCAATCTCGCCGCCGGGGATTAACCTGTCAGATCAAGAAACGAAAGTAGATCCAGCGCCTAAAGAAGGTCCATTACCTTCAACCAATAAACGTATAAAAAATAGAAATCAAGTCATTGATCCAGAACGAGCTTCTAATGAAAGAGGATCTGATCAACCCACTAGATTAGATCCAATTCCTGAACCAGAAGCTGAACCAGCACCTGTCCCACCTTGGATTAAATAAATTATTTAAATAATGCTCTAGAAGTAATCGAATAAAAATTTAAACAGGTTAGTAAATAATGACTAATGGAATATTAATTAAATACATAATTACTTATAATGGATGAAATCATGAAACTAAAAGCTAACTTTAACAAGTTCATTTTCGAGACAATTTAGTTAGAGGTATTGCATGAGATATAGAGTTCAAGTCCGAGAAACATAAGTTACAACTTCTCACCTAATTAAAAAATTTTACAACTTAATTAATAGACAATCTCAATCACTGCAGGATAGGGTCGTCTTCTGGGATTATTGGTGAAAAAGAGCCGTTCCACCAGTCAAGCCAAGAAGGTACATAACCTTCAGTAGTTTTTTCTCCTGTAACTACATTAATATTTAGACTGTAAATTGAAATCATCTCATTCTCGCTAGTTCTAGAAGCTGTCAGAATATTTCCACCTGAAGAACTGAGACATTCACCATCAACTCCGCTATAAGGGAACTGAAACTTTCTAGTACTAATAAATCCAAGGCCAACAGCCTGAGGAGGCAAGGTATACCTAGGGTAGTCTTCACCATTTACCAATCCTGTTTGGCATTCCCTTACTGCACCCAACAAGTATTTCTCAGCAATTAATACTTCCGTCATTTCAATAACAGGAATAAAAAGAGGAATGATAATAGTTGTGAGAATTCCTATACTTACTATTACTACAACCATTTCGTTAGAAGAGAATCCATTCTGATCTTCACTAGAAGAGGGTTGAACTAAAAATTGCTTATAAGTCGAAAAACGAATCAAGATATATACCTATGATTAAAGTTAAATTTATTGTAGCCACTGACACTAATCGATTAATGAAACTCTTGTTCTGCTTGGTCTGAGGAACGTTTCATATGTTAAATATTCAATTTTAAAATTCGACAAAGGTCGAAGTAAATTTTCTACATTCCTCGTAACTGATTGATATGACTATATGCTTATTCTTCATCAGCTAATCGTCAATTATATTCAAGCTCCATTGATTTGCCCTTTGTGTATGAAATTACTACTATAAGTTTAGTTGGTAATTATTTAAAAGCATATGGCCCAGAGGATAGCAAGCCGACGTAATAGTCAAGGTTTAATTGACAAGCCTTTTTTCCTAAGCCCACGAATCAGGCTTAAGAAGATCAGTAATCTTTCTTTGAATCAGTTAAAGGAAGAGAATGGATTCACTCTTGTTGAATTAATTGTTGTTGTAATGATGATTGGAATTCTTTCTTCTATAGCAATACCTCAATTCATGTCAGCCGCTGATAAGGCTAAGCAGAAAGAAGCTTCTGCGATTGTGGCTTCTATGATTAAGGCTGCCACTGCATATCAAACTGAATATGGAGCACTTCCTCAAAATTTTGGAGAACTGGCAGAGTACGCAAAATTCCAGGAATGTCCAGATACAGCTGGCGATGTTGAAGGTGAAGGTGGAAGAGTTTGTAAGAATGCCACTCCTGGTCCAGTAGCTGATGATGCAGTTAGCTTCTTTGCATCATCTGGGCATTACGCTGTTGAAATGTTATATCCTCATGCTGAATCTGGAACCACCAGTATTGGTACTTTGGCAAACCTAATTTTTCAAGTAAAGGCTAATCCAAATGGTGGAGCATATGCCACCAATGGAAGCGCAGTAGTTGGTTGTTATAATCCAACCGCCGCCACTGCTCAGGTTTACGAATATACCGCCAAAAGTGCTGACAAAGGAGTAAAAGACTACAAAGATTGTTAAGTACAAGACCAAATATTCCAACAGAAGGCTTGATGTGTCTTAGAACTAAGCATGATCTAAATTTTAGATCATGCTTTTTAATGAAAATTTTGAATTAAAATGCGTCTTCTGAATAAATATAAAAGAGGTATTTTTAAAGAAAAAAGTCATGGGTTTGCAATACCTCAAATTTTAATTCTTGGAGTTGGAATTGCTATAGGAGTTAGTGGATTAATGGCCGCTTCGATTCTGGGATTGACAGGGTCAAGAATTAACAGGCAAGAGCTTCTAGCTAAAGCATCTTCTTACTCAGGAATAACAACAATCAGAAGTTTGCTAAACGATAGTAGTGAAAATAGTCTTTTTCATTATTTTTGGCTAGTTAATAGCTGTTCAGAGGAAGCAGACAACTGCAATGAAATGAATAATCCTGAATCCAACCCATCTCAAGCATATTGGCCAGATAATGAATGGTGTGATGGAGCAGTCAACTGTGATGGACGACAAAAAGCTCCTATGTGTACACCAACTCAAGCGATATTATGGGATGAAATGCTAGGGACTTTCGGCATCTTATTTGATAATGTCTCAGATCCAGTCGGCATCAATTTAGATAATTCTACAAGAGGTTTCAACCAGGTCTTCAAAATTATATCTACAAAATATACTGGTAGTGAGCAATATGGCATTAATTCCATTCTAATAGAAGGGTTAACAACCTCGAGCAACTCAAATGCACAAACAGCTTCAAATAGGTTAAGAGTAAACATACAAGTCAATAGTGAGACTCCTGAAGCAGGGTTTGGCTTCTTATCTATAGGTGAGAATGAGTTGGACGGTGAAGAATCACTATTTTTAGGGAACTTAACTATTACCCCAACTGATAATTCTAAAGGTTCTATCATTTGGAGAAGAAACCTAGAAGATAGTACTCAATGTGGAAACTTCATTGAAGCTGCAAAAGGTTATGGATCATCTCTCCCAAGCATTGGCAATGGTGGTATTTGGGTACAACCTCTCGGATTACCAAAACAGCCTAGGCTTTCCAATGTAGAGGACATTGGCATATTAATTTGTACTCCTACAGTTATTCAAAGAGAAGGTTCTAATTGCACCATTAATGCACAAGATAATTCAGAGAAGGTCTATAGGATTCATTCTCTTTACGCAAAAGGACCAGGCTCTAAATTTGAAATCTCTACAACAGATAATTCGAAGATTATTCTAGAAATAATGGGAGATATTGATATCAGTAATGGAGGCATCTTTTGTCATAAAGATGGTCCAAATGCTTGTGGTTCAGGAAAAGCAGAGAACCTAACCATACTTTTTAAACAAAAAACTAATGTCAATGGAAATAAAATTGCATGTAATCATCTAGATGACATTACTGGAGGAGTGACATTAAAAAGCAAAGTAGATTTTGCTAATTATCAATATCCAATTGATAATAATCAATTACCAGGAAGTAGTTTTCTAATAGATAATACAGGTGATAATTCTTCAGAAAAATTTGGTGCTTTTATTTATGGACCACAATTAACATTGTTATCGGTAAGACCCGAAAGCGAATGGGTTCAAGTTACTAATGGAGAGGAAGGAGGAAATAATTCTGGAATAATTGTTACGACTAGGGCTTCTTATGGATGGATCAAAAATAGCTTAGGTGACTCTTTTGAAGATAAAATGGTAAATATAATTTTAACAGCAAACTCATATCTGATTCCTTATTTAGGAGAAAAAGATTCTTCCGGGACAAGTGAAAGTGGAGAGATAGAAATTGTAGGTGTTGGTTATAAAATCAATCCACTTCCTACAGGTTCAGCTCTTAATCCTTCTTCTAATAAAATACTGCTTATTTATAGTAAGAAAAATAAATCTTATTATTTACGTACTTTTGATGTTGAGAACATCAACCCAGAGAATCAAGCAAGTTCCGAATATTCATATCCTAGAGCGTTTGCCAAATTGCATTTAAAAGATAGCTCAACACATGTTGATTTACCTGAAGATCTTGACAGTCCAAGTTCAACAGTTTGGCTAAATACCTTTGGAATAAAGGTGGAGAAATTAAGTCTTATTTCTGAAAGAAGCTTTTCGGGAGCTGCTTGGGTAAAAAACTTATGTTTTGATAGTAGTGGAGAAAAAACATGGGATTTTTCAAGAAGCTTTATTGATAAATTAAGTGAATGGCATGGTGATGAATATAATTGGGGTGTTCGATATTACAGAGGTAGATCAATTATACTTTGGGACACTCTAAGAGATTTTAAGAGTTAATTTATTCTATGTAAATTATGAGAAATAAATTTGACAAGTTATTGATTTGGAGAAATATTCAAGCTAACTATGGATTTGGCTTGGTTGATGCGATTGTAAGTATGACTTTATTAGTTGGAGTAATTACTTATGGTATTTATTTCGCATCAATAAGATTAAACACAGTCTACGATTCTAATCTTACAAGATCTATTACCAAAGAAATCGAGAGGGATATAGAAAGATTAAAGTCAGAATTCTGGGGAATGTATTTTAATGAGAGTCAGAGAGAATATTCTTTGTCTAGAAGTCAATGTGAAGATTTCAGTGAAGAAATAGTTAACCTAAAAAGTTGGGAGATCGACGATGACCCTCCTAATCCAATGATTCAATCTTGGAGACCTGGGTCTAATAGAAGTAAAGTATTTACAGGACAACCTGTTCTTATTACTAGAGAATTAAATATGAAGTCTCCCATCGATGAGGAATCATTAAATGCGAGTATCGCTAGTGTTAGTTACAGGGTGCAATGGGGAGAAAATAACATACATTGGGTAAGCATATATTTATCGCCAGAAGCACATAGTTGGTGCGATTCAGTAATTTGATGTGAGAGTTTCTGCAGAACAATCTTCAGCAAAGTCTTCAGATAAAATTGAGGACGAGCAATCAGGTTTTTCTCTTGTCGAGCTTGTAATTATTGTTGGAATGATTTCAACCTTATCTGGTCTTTTAATACCAAGTTTTCTTAATTGGACAAGAACCGAAAGAGTTAATGCTTATACTAGAGAAATCAAGGAGTACATGAGAGTAGTTCGTCTAGAGGCAAGGAGATGGGGGGCTAGTTGCTTTATTGATATTAATCCGATTAGCTATAACTCTGTGCTTAGAGATAAAGATTATTATGGCTATTCAGTTGAATGTAAATACTCTAATAACCCAAATAGCACGGAGTATAGTCCTTCAAATATAGGTGCACTTATACCAGCAATAAATAATTCGATTTTCCAAGTTGTTAATAAAAACTTCCAAATCACACCTAATGGAAGAATAAGCTCAGACCAACCTATTGTGATTGTAATAGGATCAAAATACCATCATTCTGGTCCTAAAATTTTGAATTGCCTCGTTATTAAATCACCAACAGGTCATATAAAAAAGGGTAAATATACTAACAAAACTTGGATATCTCAAAATATGCCAGTGAGTCAAATTTCTGAAGAAAGTTTACTAGTAGCAAGTAATTGTAGTTCATTTTAAACTAATGCATAATCATATTCGCAAACAAAATGGTTTTACTATTGTGGAACTTCTTGTAGCAGGAGCTCTTTCCATAACAACCATAGGTGTTGCATTTTCTATTTTACAAATGGCCTTAAAAAGTAATAAGGTTGATGAAACACAAATGGGCTTAAGTGGGAGATTAAATGATACTCTTGATTTTATATTAGATGAAGTAAAAGTAGGGAAAAGACTTATAGATAGTGAGTCAGATATTCAAAGTTTAAATAATAACTGTACATATCCTAGTGAAGGTGAATTCTTATTTGGTATAAGATTACCGGATCAAGCACTTGTAAAAGGAGACTATAATCCAGAAGGTAATCAGTTCAACTTAAACAAGGTAGAGTGCCCTATCGTTTATACACTTAGACCAAATAACGCTGAAGAGAAACCTCCATATAGTTTAATAAGATATGGTCCTCAATATAATGAAAAAGGTTACTATATTTCTCCATCTTTTGACGCGTTCCAAGAAACAGTTTTATTAGATGGGGTAACATCTTCATCAGAATATGAGAAAATCGCTTGCCCACCAGGTTGGAACGATATTAAGACTATTAAGGGTGTTAGTTTTTGTATAGATGAATTTAAAAAATCCATAGAACTTCAGATAGAGTCTGAAGAGGGGAATAATAATAGTTCAGATCCTTTGAAATCACTTGCTTCAATTGGTGGTTTTAGTGTCATTCAGGATGAAAGCCAAGTAAATATTGGAACACCCAATTTAGGGAGTACAAGTGAATTACCAACTTGCATGGGAGGGAGGTGTTGCTGGATAGGTGTATGTCTAAAATCTAATAAAGTCACTTATATGATTGATCGTTCATATCTTATGAATGAGGCATATGATCAACATCCTAATGGTGTAATTATTGATGGGCAATGGACACCGATTAGTGATCCAAACTATATCTCTCCTAGAATCAATGGAAAGAGCTTATTTTTATATGCAATAAACAATCTTAAGCAGCATATTAATAAAATGCCTACATCAAATACTGTTTCAGAAAATAAAAAAGTTTATCTTCAAATAATCTCATTTAATAATTATTCTGAGTATTTATTTGAAGATGGTCCTAAAGAGTTGACAATTACAAACAAAGTAAAAGCATTAAGTTTCCTTGATAGCTTATCAGCAGATGAAGAAATGGTTGATATTGAACCTTGGTATGATCTTTGTTCAGCTCTTGAATTAGATAATGTCGGTCAAATTATAGTATTAACGGCTTCTACACCTTCTAGATCAGAAGGATCTTGTGTTGGAAAAGATGGGAATTATGCAGAGATAATTGATGATTATAATAGGATTACCAGGAGTAAAACTGCTATAGGGTCATTAGTTATAGATAGCATCTCATTATTTCATAATTTCTGTGAAGCCTCGAAAAATTATGATGATAATAACTGGCTTGGATTAATTTCAAGCGGTGCAGAATCTGTCTGCACTCATATCAAATGATATTAATGAAATAATGAGAAATATTAGATTTATATACAAAATTTATTGAGCTTTCTCAAGCAATTTTTGTGAATTTTGATCAGTAAACTCAAGGTTATAATCTTGAATACTAGGAGCCCTATCATTGATTATCTTTGGAGTAACTAAAACAATTAATTCCCTTTTATTAACTTCCTTCGATTTCGATCGAAAAAGAGAACCAAGTAAAGGTAAATCTCCTAACAGAGGATATTTAGAGATTATTTCTACATCAGAGTCTTGTATAACACCTGTTAAAACAAGAGTCTCTCCATCTTTAATACGTACAGCCCCAGTATCTACACGCCGTGAGTTCAAAACAGATACTAATCCACATCCTGGTTGAACTCGTGTTTTGGAAATACCCGTGACTACAGGAGTCATCGTAAAAGTAACATATTTGTTCTCATCAATTCCTAATACTTTTGCGCCTAATTTCACACCCACAAGGTCATAACTAAAACTGCAAACACCTTCATTAAATGTTGCATTAACAACAACATTATCTCCTACTTCAACAACACCCTCATTCCCAAACTTCCGGCCGATTCCAGACCCATCTCCAGCTTCACCTGATGATTCACTTAACAATAGTGTTGGACTAGCCAAAACCTTCGTTGAACCTTTTTTAATACTTGCTTCTAATAAACCAAAGAAATTCCACTGAGAAATTGGATCAACTTCATAACCTCTTCCTGGATTTTCTTCTGGTTCTGCATTGAAGGGAGATTTAGGAATATAGCTCCCGATAGCTGATGTGATCTTTCCCGCAGTTCCTACTATAAATGGAGAACCATCTTTGAAAGTCATTCCCCAATTCTGAGAGAAAGCGTCATTGTCTGACAAATTCACGTCCAGTACCCTTACGCTAAGAGCTACTTGTTTTTGCTTCTTATCAAGTCTTTCTAAAAATATTTCAGCTAAGTCAATAAGAGTTTTTTCTCCAACCATAGTTACAGTTCGAAGTCTTTCATCAGTTGTCGCAATCAATCCAACTAGAGGTCCAATAGTTGCGCCATAAACTTTTACAGAAGTTTCAGATTGATCAGTTGTTGTCGAAGAAGTTGCAGATCCCTGAACAGCCTGTGATTGAGATGCACCCTGAGTTACAGAAGTCTTAATCGTATATGTTTTAGTTACACTAGCGCCAAGATTGGCTAGATAATCTGCAGCCGAACTAGCACTTATTTGGTTTAGCTGATATACACCTGAACTTCTACTTGTAAATACTCTGTTTCTGACATCAGGTCCTATATAAAGAACATTCTTATGCAATTTAGCTTGAAGACCGCTTGAAAGTAGCAAGGCGTTAAAAGCTCTTTTGTAACTCACATCATTGAGAGTTAGTGTAATTAAGCGTTGACTTTCGACATCTGTTGTTCCAGTTGGATTATTTTTGACCCATACAAATCCATAATTACCAAGCTGGGCCATGTATTCAAAAATTTCTCTTGCTGGTGTCTTTTTAAATATCAACGTAACGTCAGGTCCTTTTATATTTAATAGATTAGGATTAGTAATTCGATAATGTTTTCTACCTTCTTCTGATTCATTCAAGAAGGGTTCATTATTACTAGGATTATTAAGTTCAGGTGTCGAACTACTCTTTATTTTAATTGTTGATACTGGAAGAGATTTATCCTCAGGAGGTACTTCAACAGAGTATGAGCCCATTCCCACCAAGCTGGTAATGGCTAATATAAAAATAGCGATAGCATTAGAATTGTGCTTAGACAATAATATTTATTGTTTATTTTTAATATCCTAGCAACTTAATTTCTTTTTGCCAATTGCAAGTTTAAATCTATTAACACCCAATCGCAATAATTAATAATCAATATTTATTTATGGTTTATATTAACAATTTTACAAGAAAAAGTTAATTGCAATTTTTAGCGATTACCTGGAATGTGAAGGAATTTTCAATACCAATCTAGACTCAACACGACCATAGGAGGTACCACCAATGGTTTGACTTTTCTGTCTAGATTTATTCAAAGGCAATCCTGATTGTGATAAAGGTGTGATTATTGTAGGATCACCATCTATTACTGAGTCATTAGTGCTTCCAGAATTACGTGCTTTTTTTGAAGAAGAGACCTGCAGACAGTGTGGAATAATTGTGACATCATAATATTGAATTACATTAAGAAATTCAATAATATTTAAATAGTCTGATCTTAAATTTATCTCGTAGAAATTTGATTGTATTGAACCTTTTTTAGCGAAATTTGCTTTTCTTTTGATTTTTCCTTTTCTGCGATTCCCTTTTTGATTAGATTGTTTACATAATTTCGCAGATCTAGCTACATCAATAGGTAGGAATGAAATTATTTGAACATTTGTTTTAATTGCAGTTTGATTAATTAATTTTGTTATAAAAATAAGTTTATCGTCACTTATGATCGAGTCGTCAACTTCGGACATTAGTTGAGACCCTTTCTTAATTTTCTCCTGATTTTTCCTTAGCTCATCCTTTTTAGACTGAAGAGTATTTGCTTCGGTTTCATACTGACGAGCCTTTTTAAAACTAGATATCATAAGTTCAATCCTAGGAAGCAATAGAAAAGTAAAAAGTAATGAAGCGCCTAGAATTCCTATTGCGGGTTTAATAATGGGAGATTTCCTTGTCTTTGCAAAAAGTTTCTTTAGATCAACATTCTTAAGATCATCAAAATTGATCTGTTGCAATGATGCAATTAGATCATTTATATCAATTTCATTTAGCTTTTTTATATATGCTTTAAATGAATTTTTATTTCTGGATTTTTTCATATTTTCAAGAGCGAATAAAACGATTTAAGGTCTTGTATCTTAATAACTTTCTCAATAGTCCATTGGCAAGAGATTCCTCATAAAGGAGTTCTCGTTTATCCATATTAAGTTTAAGTATATTGCCTTCTATTTCTAATACCACATTTGATTTTTTTCCAGATCCTGAATCAGAGGATCTATCTATTTTTTTTATAGATAAAGATTTCTTGTTTACGATAGGTGACTCACGTAATAATGTGAGCATTTGATTTAATGGTTCTATTCCATATGCACTTGCTGTAATATCAAAACCATTATCATTTACAAAATACTCATTAAGTTGAACACCTTGAGGTACTGCATTTTGTAAGTAAAAGACAAATAGATATGATGGAGTTGCCTGAGCATAGAAAGGTTTAATATTTACTAAATGCTGTTTCATTTTATTGAAACGGGATTTTATTTGTGATATTTGTTGTGATACCTTTGTGTACTCAAAATGTCTGCTTTCTAATCTATTTATAATATTTGCTGGATAAAGAGTGACAAGGTGAATAATGAAAGTAAGGATTAAAATAGAGCCCGGTGGATAAAATAACTTTGGATTTCTAATAAAGATCTGATATAGGTATATTATTTTTGTTTTATAGCTTGCATCTGAACTCAATAAGGTAGAAGGAACAATTTTTTCCCATTCTTTTAATTTTGAGTTTTTAAATGCGAAATTATATTTTAAAGGCATGATGAAGCGATACTAGATAATGTCTCTATTGTTGTATCAATAGATTTAGAAACCAATTCATGTATTTCCATTCGTTTTGGAGTATATGAATAGTTAACTAAATTTAAATCTGAAACTCTTTTAAATCCTTTTGGAAGGGGTCTTTCCCTTTTTAACAAACTATCTAAACCTTGGCCCATAACAAATATACAAGAAGGTAATTTCTCATCATATTCTGACATTATTAGTTCTATAGAAGCAAGTACCCTTATGAAATAATTATCACTTAAATCATCACTCTTTTCAGAAATGTATAAACTACAGCCATATGGTAGGCGATGAGAATTTAAATTCGCTGACTTCCTACCTATTAATACACTTGTTGATGATATTTCTATATCAATTAAAATTGTTATTTCATTAGTCAATTTGCTTGTCAAAGTATCAAAAATATTTGGACCCGCAGGTGTTAAACCTATTATTGGTACATTTATAATTTCCAACGTGTTCGTCCAACTTTCAATTAACTTCCTTCTTGCATAAATAGTTCTAAGCAATTTATTTTCATCTGATTTTTTTGACATCCCAAGGAATTCAACAAATGTATCTCCTGGAAGATAGGGGCTCTTTGATTGAACTTTATCATCAGTATTAGATATTTGCTTTAATTCTGAGGAAAAGAATGTATTCACCTTAAAGAATGAGGTTGCCAATATAACAAGCAGAGGAGATTTATCTAAGTTTAATAAATTAAATAAATCTAAAGTTATATTTGCTAACTCATTCGTGTCCTCAACAAGTTGATCACCAATTACATGACCTGGGATAGGCACCTCAACCACTCCTCTTACTACGATTTCATTACTTGGATTAATACTTATTCTGGCAACTGTTAACAAATGGTCACTATAAAATGCTACCCCAATAGTCTGGCTCTTCTTATCGACTTTTATTATTTTAACTCCTTTTTTCTTTTTAAATACTTGGCTTAGATTTACAACTTTTCCATGGAAGTTACTATAAACTTTTGCAGGAGTTTCAATCACCTTCCCGAATAAATCCTTACCTAATTTATTAGTATTTTGAATATTTTTATTGATCGAGAGTAGTAGATTACTTATTTTATCAATTGCATTCATATTCATTGCTATCTTCGAAGATTTTTTCCTTTTTGTTATAGATTTTTTCTCAACATGTTGTGAGCTTACACCAAACTTACTTTTAATAAATAGCCTTATTGATTTTGATAAACTATCAGCAGTCAACCAATTAGGAATTTCGATATTTTTATTAAGTAAGGATTTTGTTTTACTAACCAGTCTCTCTAAATCAAGTAATTCAGATACCTTAACCTTTTTAGCTACTATTAATTCTACCTTTTTACTTAATTTATTAGCATTTAATTTTTTATTTATGCGTTTATAAAAAAGTTCAAATCCATCCAAGAATGATAGAAATTTAGAGGCAATCTTTTTTTTATTCATATTACTTTTTCAGAGTCTTTAAAGATAGCCTATAGTTTCTAGAGCCATTAGATATATCAACTGTTACATCATTACTAGAGATTGATTTAATAATAAAACCATTACCAAGAGAATCTCCAACTTTATAAATTTTTTGTCCTTGTTCGGTTTTAATCATTGCTACCAACGAATCCCCAGACTTTGCTATCCCATTAAATTGAATAGCTGAGTTAAGGCCATCTAAATCACTGAGTTCTAAGGCTGAAGGTTCTTGGAAAGGATTCCTAGTACTTTCAACCTTGTCAGAAGAAGTGTCAATCTCACCTATTGGCATTGGCAAAAGGATCTCAAGTGAAGGGGTTGAGAAGGTTATGGTCTCTTTTATTGGGAGGGAGTGCTCCCCAATTCTTTTGGTTCTTTGGCTGGAATTACTATTGATTGGACTAGCTATGACTTTTACCCCTCCTGTGAAGCAAATTACAAAGATTATCAATACTCTGTTAATTGAAATTATTTTGAATCTACTCAATAAACGAGTTTCCATGAGTGTATGAAAATTTTGGAAGCTTCTGATTGTATTAATTATAATCTAGATTGACTAGCAGATCCAACGCATCTATGGTATTAGTAACTGATTAATTAGCAAACTCGAGTAATCGGTTCAATTATGTCTGCTTAAAACAATCATTAAGATTATGCAGTCAACCAATTTAGAAGAATTCTTGACACCTCAACTATGTGAAGAAGCAGGTATTATCATAATTAATTCAAACGAAGCGCTTATAGATTTAGGGGCTATGAACCCCGACTACATCGAGGTCAAGAAGGTTGTTAAGGAAATCAAGTCAACCTACCAGTTAGAGGTAAATCTAAAACAGATAACACTAGTTGAATGGGAGAAATGGTTTGAAGGCAATCATTCCAAAGCTGCGTTATCAAATCAGACGAGTTTTATAAACCCAAATACCCCAACAACCAACGAGTCAACAATTAATGCTCCAATAGACGTTAATGCAGATCAAAATTCAGATGAATTGGAGAATCAACTTGAAAAGACCTTTCAGTATCAGCAAGAAGCTTCTGATATAGATTCATCAAATCAAGGATTTTTCGATAATCAAGAAAGTCAAGGATCAGAATCCATTGCCAATAGCTCTGATTCAGAAGAAGTACAAAGTCCAGAAGGTGATTTAGATATCATAGATGACGAAAATGATGAGGCATTGATCAAGCTAGCGCAAGCAAATATAGGAGAAGATTCTGATATCGAGAATGATCGACTTTTTGGTGAAGAGCTAACTGCATCAAACGATCCAGTTATTAGCGGGGTAGCGTCTATTTTAAGCAAATGCTTCACTCTAAAGGGATCTGATATTCATGCTGAACCACTCGAAGATCGTCTACGTATTCGGTACAGAATTGATGGTGTTTTAAAAGAGGCTTTTGCTTTTCCTAAAACTCATATAAATCCAATAGTGAGCAGAATAAAAATAATGAGTAAGCTTGATATATCAGAAAAAAGGCTTCCACAAGATGGACGAATCCGTTGTTTATTAAGGGGTAGAAAGTCAGATTTTCGTGTAAGTACACTACCAGGGAAATGGGGAGAAAAAGTTGTGCTTAGAGCTTTAGAAAGTGATAGCTCTGTTCTAAATCTTTCTAAATTGATAACGGAAGAATCAGAATTAGGTCTAATAAGAGAAATGTCTAAATCACCCTATGGAATAGTTGTTGTTGTTGGCCCCACCGGAAGTGGTAAATCAACTACACTCTATTCAATGTTAAGTGAATTAAATACACCAAATGTCAATATTAGTACGGTAGAAGATCCAGTTGAATATACTCTTGATGGAATTCATCAAGTTCAAGTAATTAGAGAAAAAGGACTAGATTTTTCGAGGGCCTTACGATCTCTTATGAGACAAGACCCTGACATAATATTAGTAGGAGAGACTAGAGATAAAGAAACTGCTCAAGCTGCCATGGAAGCAGCTTTAACAGGTCATATGGTGTTTACGACATTGCATGCCAATGATACGGCTACTGCTATAACTCGGCTTGCAGAAATGGAAATCCCCCCATATCTCATTGGTGCTTCGATTATTGGAGTCGTTGCTCAAAGGTTAGTTCGAAAAGTCTGCCCATCTTGTAGCGCAGTCAAGAAGTTGCAACCTGGCAAGGATAATTTGGCATTAAGTCTAGGTGTTAAGCAAGCACGCTTTCTAAAGAAGAGTGTTACTGCTGGTAATCAAGGCAATGGATGTCCTATCTGTAGTGGTACAGGCTACAAAGGTCGTATAGGAATCTATGAAGTAATGAAGGTTAATGATTTAATCCGAGATTTAATTATGAAACAGTCAAACGCAGATGTAATAAGAGAACATGCATTTACTAAAGTAGGGCGAAGCTTACTTGTCTATGGAATGAATTTAGTCAAGCATCAAATGACTACAATTGCAGAAGTAGAACGCGTCTGCTTACTTGATGACGAACCTCCTATTGAAGAATGATGAAACTTACAGACCTAATGTCGGAATTAGTAAAAAGGAATGGCTCTGACCTTCATTTAACTGGAGACAGTATTCCCTTTTTTCGAATACAAGGTCAAATATTACCGGCCTCTAGTACGCCTTTTTCAAGTTCAGACTTAAGAGAGCAATTACAACTTATTTTAGGAGAAAAGAAACTAGCAACTTTTAACGAAGAGAAGGAGCTTGATTGTAGTTATGGATTACAAGGCATAGCAAGATTTAGAATCAATATCTTTTTAGATCGCGGAAAAATTTCGTGTGTAATGAGAGCACTAAACACAAGTATACCGAGTTTTTCTAAAATAGGACTACCAGATAGTGTACAACAACTTTTAAGTAGACCAAGAGGTCTAATGCTTGTTACTGGACCTACTGGCTCTGGTAAAACCACAACTTTAGCGAGCTCTATTGACTGGATTAATAGTAATTTTTCACATCACATACTTACAATAGAAGATCCAATTGAGTTCATTTATGAAAATAAAAACTGTTTAGTAAGGCAAAGAGAAGTAGGAGAAGATACCAATTCTTTCTCCAGGGCGCTTCGTTCAGCATTACGTGAAGACCCTGATATTATATTAGTAGGTGAAATGAGAGATCTGGAGACAATAAGTCTTGCAATAACAGCTGCTGAGACAGGGCATCTTGTTATGGGAACTCTTCATACTGCCTCAGCATCTCAAACTATCGATAGAATTATTGATGTATTTCCTACGTCTCAACAGATGCAAGTTAGGGTTCAGTTATCCTCATCATTGATAGGAGTAATATCTCAAACACTTTGTAAGACTACAGACAATAAGAGGTCCCTAGCTGCAGAAATTTTAGTGAACAATAATGCTATAGCCAATTTAATTCGTGAAGGGAAGTCATCACAAGTTTACTCACAACTTCAAATAGGAGGAAAATTTGGTATGCAAACATTAGAGCAATGCTTATCTCAACTTGTCGCCAAAGGAATAATAACTACAGATGAAGCTACATATAAATGTAATCGACCAAATGTTTTAAAAGGATTGCTGGATGAAATCAACACTCCTGGTAACATGAACAAAAATATTTAAATGCTATTTAATTCCCTCTTTTATTAATTGTAGTGGACTATAGATATATCCAAAATCGTAAGCTTAGGCGTTTAATGGAGAAAGCTCGGTATAAAAGAAAAGTAATTGATAACAAGTCAAATCAAAGTTCAGAGAATCCTAATCAGAAAATTCAACAAAAAATGCAGAATGTGATGGCCGTAAAAAATAAGGCCTTAAGGAAAAGACAAAAAAGCAAAATTTCCACTTTAAAAACATATGTAGAGCTGAAAATTCAAGAAAGGAAGGAGTACTTAGAAGGAGATATGACAGCATTAAGGGCCAAGAAAGATAAACTTCGAAAACCAAAATCGATGGAAGGTAGACGTTTAAAACCTCCACCTATAAAAGATTTAGCGGTTGCGACCAAACAATTAGCTTCAATGATTCGTACTGGCCTTCCGTTATTAGAAGCATTAAAGATAATTTCAGAGACAAACGAAAATACATCTATCCAATATTCATTCAGAGAAATAGCCTTGGGCATCAGCAAGGGGCTAACAATGTCTGAAATGCTTGATAAATATCCGGAAGTCTTTAACGACATGTATAGAGCTCTTGTCTCAGCAGGAGAGACGGCTGGTTTGCTACCTGAGACATTAGATCGCCAAGCTAAATTATTAGAAAGTTTGGCAAAAATAAAAGGACAAATACAAAGTGCGATGGCATATCCTATCGCTATAGCTACTCTGACAATCGTAGTTGTTTTTATAATGATGCTATTCGTAATCCCGATATTTGTAGACATATATGATCAGTCAGGAGCCAATCTCCCATTCATTACACAACTATTAGTTGACATATCGAATCAACTTAAATCCTTGCCATTTTATTTCAAAGCTGTACCTACTGGATTTGCAGTTTATTGTTTGTATCGTTACGTATCTAATAGACCTTCTGTACTCTGGTGGTACGACAAAACTTTATTAACTTTACCTCTCACTAAAGACCTAGTGACTAAATCATGCTTAGCAAACTTTTCTAGAACTTTATCATCACTAAACTCTGCCGGGGTTCCTATCCTAGAGGCATTAACAATCGCCAAAAGAACCATATCAAATAGAATTTTCAGTCGAATCATAGAAAAAGTACATATTGATATTCAAAGTGGCAATCCTATTCATAAAGCATTGGATCAAGAGCAAGTAATACCCGTTATGTTTGCATCTATGTTCCGTATTGGAGAAGAAACAGGTGAGCTAAGTGAGATGATTTCAAAATTGGCAGATTTTTATGAAGATGAAGTAAGTGCAAGTGTTAAGGCTTTAACCTCAATAATGGAACCTTTAATGATCATCTTTGTAGCTGTTTTTGTGGGAGTAATCTTAATAGCAATGTATTTACCAATGTTTAGCATGATGCAGACTGTAGGTTAAAGATTAGATTCAATATCAAGTTAGATGGAGGCTTGTCGATAAATAAATCTATATTGATAATTAAATAATATAATTAGTAAGTTAAGATCAATTACTTTATTTTATTGAGCTAACTTTAATCACATAAGTCTTCATATATATGATCTATCTCAATAGACCACTTTAGTAAAAATAGGATTACCGAAATACCAGACAGATAATCCGGAAAATGCTAGAAATGCTCCAAAAGGAATTTTCTGATTCCTTTTAATTTTCTTTAAAAGTAAACCTGTTATTACAAATACACCTGCAAGATTAAATGCCAACCAGAGAGTGATTCCTAATCCTTTTATTCCAAGCCAAGACCCCAACAAAGCAGCGAGATTTGAATCTCCTTTACCCATTACAGGCTTATGGTAAATTCGCAGTCCAATTACAATTATCAATTGAAAAATTAAATAGCCTAATAATGTAGCAATAATAGAATCCAATATAAAACTAAACCCATTTGAAGGATAATATATTGAATCTAGAATGAGTGAGAACAAAATACCTAATAATATACCAATTTTACAAACAAATTCAGGTAGCCACAAATATTTGATATCAAGTATCGACAAAAGAAGAAGCATACATATTAATATCCACCCAAATATTGTCGGATTCAATACCCAATTAGAATTAGGATCATGAGGAAGTATGTAATTATTTAAAGTAAAAAGAATTCCAGAAATTAGCTCTATTATTGGATATAATAATGATATTCTCTTTTTACAATTACTACATTTACCTCGTAAAATCAACCAACTAATTATAGGAATGTTTTCAAACCATCGAATTTTATAACTACATTTAATACAGTGACTTCCAGGATATATGATAGATTCACCAATAGGCAATCTATAGATAATCACATTAATAAAACTCCCAAAACAGGCCCCGATAATGAAATGAAAAATATTTTGGACAAGGATTACTTGATCCGTACTCATTGATTTAAATCTAGCAAAGAAAATTTCTTTACAATACTATATCAGCACTTAATAATTTAAGGAAGTCAAGGGGTGGCTTGATTAATTAATCACTGAGAGCGAGAGGAAATACTATATTCAATATATTGAATTTAAAAAGTAGTGCTAGGAATTTAATATATTTTACTATGTCATCATATACTAAAAACTAATTAATACATTTTAAGCTGCCAATAATAATCATTATTTGAGCTTTCTTTTGCATATGCTAAGGCGATTTTTTGCCCATCTGATTTACAAATTACATATGCTCTACCACCAGTAAAGTCTATATTGAAATTTGACTTTGAACGCTCAGCCAAAGCAGCTATGTCGGGATTATAAAATTCAAGAATCTCTACGATTTTCATCCAGAGTTGCTCCTCAGAAGCACTTTTATTTAATAAGAAATCGTCAATATATTTCTCTCTTGTATATTCTTTAGTTTGATAAGCCAACTCTCCTGGACCTTCACTTAAAAGCTTAGGTATTGGTGTTGAATCAACATACAAATCGTTCTTATCTAATAGCTTTTGCGTATTCTGAATCGGTCGAATGGATTCAGACTCTATTGTTCTTCTAATATATTCTCTGAGTTTCTGGTCAGACAACCCAACTGCAGCTATTAAACCAAGAGGGCCAAGCAACAAACCAGCCAAAGTCCATGATCCAAAGCCATGGCCTTTGTCAGAAGCAACTACGCCTGTTGTGATTCCTGTCAATATCCAAAACAAAAGGATCAAAATGTACATTTTCTTTAACTTTCTTTCTTAAGAACAGTATGCTCAAAAAAATTAACTTTAGTTGAGACTCTTTCCTCCAATAAATCCTAGGCATTATCTTAGTTCCC
>CACILY010000017.1 GCA_902587615.1 uncultured Prochlorococcus sp. | reverse complement strand
TGGAGTTATCCACGCTTAATCGGATTAAAATTAAAAGAAGCTCAGATTTCAGGTAGTTATTTTGATCAGAACTACTCAGTTGAAGGCGATCTCTTCCCTCCTGAGAGTGGTCAAATTTCTTTAAATGCAGAAGGTCGCTTGGGAGGGAGGATAAGGAGTGACGTTCAATTAAAGAAAGTCAATCCTTCTTGGCTTGTTGAGACTGTCTCTAATTTACCGTCAGTTAAGGTTGAGACACCTCAAATCAGTGGGAGTGCAGAAGATCTAGGGGATTTCGCTATACAACCTGTAAAAGGTTCTCTAGATAGTCAACTCAGAGAGTGGGCTTATTCTTTAGTCTCTTTAGGGAGAAATAAAGAACTTCAAAAACAAAAGAAAGTATTTAACTCTGATGATCTAAGAGGATATGTCAATGGTTTGATTGAAATAGAAGGTACAGGCTTGGACAATATCTCTATTGATTTGAAAACATCTGGCAAACTTTGGGTTGTAGGTCAAAAAGAAATTCAAGTTAAACCATTTAATGCATCCTTTAAAGGTCCTCTGCGCTTTGGCTCTGGTGCTTTTGAATTAATGAATATTCCATTTTCCTTGCTTTCTTTACTAATACCTACTCCTTCTGGGCTAACTGGAATGTTTGGTCTTTCAGGAAAATATAGATTAAGAAATAAGAGGCCTGAAGTTACTGCGGATTTAATCTTTAAGGAAGCTCAGTTAATGAATGAATTAGTTCTTCTGGAAAGAGGAAAATTGTTTTTTTCAGGTGCTTCTGTGAATATAGATATTCAGCTTAGAAATGCCTCTTCTTCTCAACCAGTTTCTCTAAAAGGCCAGTTGCCTTTAAACTCAACTCTTCCTATTAATCTTAGAGTTGAGAGTCATGGTGATGGATTGAGATTTCTTGATGGAATATGGGGTGATTTAGTTTCTTGGAATTCTGGGAGTGCTGATCTGAGATTGCTTATTAGAGGTACACGTAATTCGCCTAAAGCGAATGGTTTCTTGGTTTTGAAGAATAACGAGCTAGTAGTTAAGGAGAAAGTAATTAGAAAATTAGGTGGGACGATTGTCTTTGATTTTAATCGACTTGAAGTACAAAAACTTGATGGAAGAATCGGGAAGAAAGGATATATAAGTTCAGTGGGAGCTATTGCCTTGTTTGATCCAGAGAGAGAGGAAAAGAACCCACTTTTAATAGACATTAAGAATTTT
This sequence comes from uncultured Prochlorococcus sp., assembly GCA_902587615.1. Lineage (GTDB taxonomy): Bacteria > Cyanobacteriota > Cyanobacteriia > PCC-6307 > Cyanobiaceae > AG-402-N21. The sequence continues at coordinate 25,462 of CACILY010000017.1, read as the reverse complement.
CACCTTAAGTCATCTATTTCTGATGTGGAAACCATCTCAAAATTAAAGGTAACTGGTGCATTAGTAAAACCTAAGGTGGGAGGAGAAGTAAAAATAAAACAAGGTTTTATTTCTGCTCAAAGATCTCGAGATGGAAGAAAGAATAATGAGTTTAAAGCGAATAATGCAAGGAATATTGATGTGATAAAGAAAAATAGGTTACCGGAACAAGAATGGGACGGTAAAAAACCCCTCCTATTATTTATGCAAGATAACACTACACCTACAAACAAATTATTCACTGGTGGAATTCCTCAGGGACTTTCTTCAGTCACTTTTGATAATCTTAAAGTTGTTTTAGGCCCTCGTTTTAAGGTTGTCTCTCAGCCAGTAGCAAGCTTCGAGGTTGAGGGATTTATTCTACTTAATGGCGTCGTTGGTCCGGATTTAAATGCTACTGGCTTACTTCGACTACTAAATGGACGAGTTAACCTTTTTACTACTACGTTTACTTTGGATAGACGAGAACCCAATGTGGCTGTATTTGTACCCTCAATGGGATTGATCCCATATGTCGACGTTAAGATGACTAGTCGTGTTCCAGATACTGTTAGAAACCCGAGTGAGCTTAGCTCTTCAAGTGATTTTATGACTAATGGTTCAGGTGCTTTTGGAATAGGTGGATCTCGTTTTGTAAAGGTTGAAGTAATGGCTAGTGGACCAGCTGATCGTCTGAAAGACAACTTTAAATTACGCAGTACCCCACCATTACCAGAGAAACAATTGTTAGGTCTTATTGGAGGTAATTCTCTTACTAACTTGCTAAGTGGTGGAGACAATACTGTGTTCGCTGATGTACTTAATAGATCGTTTGTGTCACCAGTATTGGGGAATATTAATGGAGCCTTTCGTGAACGCTTACAAATATCCTTTTATCCTGCATATGTTAATAGGCCACAAATAGAAGATGAGGCTTTAGAAGAAGAATCAACTGAAATAGATTCAACTCCAAGTCAATTAGCTCCTCAACAAGCATGGGTAACAGAGGTTGGAATAGATCTTACTGATCGGATTAATTTTTCTGTGCAAGCCACTCCTAACCGCGACGATATTCCACCTCAGGGAACTATCTCATTACAACTCAATTCAAACTTGGGTGTTCTTGGATCTTTTGATAGGAATGGAAATTGGCAAAGTCAGTTTCAACTCTTTTTGAGATATTAACTTAGGAATGATGAATTTTATTATTATTACTTTGGTGCAGCAGAGTTGATGATTGATAAATTTAAAAGTTATTTTGCCCTACCTTCAGGCATTATTATTAAGACTTGACTAGTTAGATGAAAAACATTCCAACCATTTCAAACCCTTCTAATGAGTTGCTTGAGAGAGCACTTGAATTAAAAAAGTCTTCTCAAGACTTGGCACTTAAAACAAATAATCAGAGGTGTCAAGCACTTTTATCCATGGCGGATGCATTAGAATTAAGAGCTGAGAAGATTGTGGAAGCTAACAGAGCTGATATTGATAGGTCTGAATCAACTGGATTGAGTAATGCTCTTGTGTCTAGATTGAAACTTGACCACACCAAGTTACAGACAGCCATTGAGGGTGTTCGGAAAGTTTCATTATTACCTGATCCTATAGGAGTAAGGCAATTAAATCGTGAATTGGATCACGATCTAATTCTTGAGAGAATTACTGTACCTTTAGGTGTTGTAGGTGTAATTTTTGAGGCAAGACCTGATGCGTTAATTCAAATAGCGTCTCTATCTATACGCTCTGGTAATGGAGCAATACTTAAGGGTGGTACTGAGGCTAGTCTTACTAATAAGGCAATTATGCAAGCACTTCAGGAGGGGTTGGGTTCGTCTGACGTATTGGCCAGCTCGCTATGTTTGCTCACATCTCGAGAGGAGAGTCTGGCTATGCTTAAGTTAGATGGGCTTGTAGATTTAATCATCCCTAGAGGTAGTAATGAATTAGTTCGCTTTATTCAAAGCAATACGAATATTCCTGTACTTGGTCATGCTGATGGAATATGTCATTTATATGTTGACAAGGATGCTGATTTAAAACAGGCATTAAATATCGCAATTGATAGCAAAACACAATACCCAGCGGCATGCAATGCGATTGAGACTTTGCTAATACATAACTCTGTTGCACCTTCATTTCTGAAAGAGGCTATTCCAGCGTTTAAACAATCTGGAGTTACTTTGCTAGGTGATCCCTTGAGTCAGGCTTTAGGTATAGAAAACTCTGCCAGTGATTCTGATTGGAGCTCTGAATATCTTGATCTGATTCTTTCTGTGAAAATTGTTTCTGAGATGACAGAAGCCTTAGATCATATTCATCGCTATGGATCACGGCATACTGATGGCATTGTTACAGCAAACAATGAAACGGCAGAAATCTTCCTACGTTCTGTGGATAGTTCAGGTGTATATCACAATTGCTCAACTCGTTTTGCCGATGGATTCAGATATGGCTTTGGGGCAGAGGTAGGAATTAGCACTCAAACACTCCCACCGAGAGGGCCAGTTGGCTTAGATGGCTTGGTTACATATCGCTATCTTCTTAGAGGCATTGGAAATATTGCTGCAGACTATTCCTCAGGGAAGAGGGAATTTATACACAAAGATCTATCTCTATGATTAAAAAAAATGAATTAGATGTTATTCATGTACGAGATATTAAGCTTTGGGCACATGTTGGTGTCCTTCCTCATGAGAGATTGTTAGGACAAAAATTTCTCTTAGATTTAAGTCTTTGGATGGATTTGGATGATGCCAGTAAGAGTGATGATCTCTCTCTTACTGCAGATTACAGCCTTGCCGTAAAAGGTTTACAGAAGTTGGCACTTGAAATTAATTGCAAGACTATAGAAAATTTTAGTGAGCAGATACTTGACTTTCTTGAGGATTTATATGGCGTAATTCCTGTTAAGGTTTTCCTTAAGAAATGTGCTCCTCCTATTGATGGCTTCGATGGTTTTGTTGGAATTGAAAGAAGCCGACATCTGTCGATACTTAACAAATAATGGCAGTAGGTAGTAATCCCATAGTGTTAGTACATGGTCTGTGGGATAACCCTTTTGTTTTTAATCGTTTAGTTCAAAGATTTGAGCAGAAAGGTGTTGAAGTTTTTGTACCCCATTTACCCCATGAATTTGGGCGGACCTCTATCTTGAAATTAGCTAATGATCTGGATTCTTACATTAGTAGACAATTTACTGATAATGTCTGTATTGACTTGCTTGGATTTTCGATGGGAGGATTGATAGGGAGAGTATGGTTGCAATATCTGAATGGGACGAAAAGAACGGAAAGATTTATTAGTGTTGGTACCCCTCACAATGGAACTTTGACAGCTCAACTTATTCCATCATGGCTACTCCCTGGTATTGCTCAAATGAAACTAGGGAGTGTCTTCTTGGAGGAGTTGAATAATAATAGTAAGTCGTTGACGACTGTTGACTGTATTAGCTTTTATTGTCTGTATGATTTAATGGTGTTTCCTGGATGGCGAGCTGTATTACCTTTAGGTCCTTCATTCTCAATAGCTGTTTTAACTCATAAAGGTTTGATTAAGAATCCAAGTTCACTTGATATTCTCGTTAATGCAGTTATCCGCTCACGGCTGATAGACCTAAATGTCTGATTAACGCATTTGTTGAGGGTTCTCTTCCTCTAAATTCTTTAAAGATTGTAGAAGGAGATCTGCTGCCACCTAAGCTAAGAATGGTTTCACGGAATTTTTTACCTGATAGTTTAATTTTCGCTTCATGCTGTAATCCGATTTCTTCAAATGCTGAGAAAGCATCTGCACTAAGCACTTCTGCCCATTTGTATGAGTAATATCCAGCAGAATATCCTCCTGCGAATATATGACTGAATGCACATAAGAATTGATCCTCTTGGATTGGAGGAATAACAGTAGTAGTCTTGGCGATTTCTCTTCTTAATTGATCAGGTGTTATTTTCATTCCTTTATCCCATTGACTATGTAACCTAAGATCAGTAATGGCGAAATGAATTTGTCTTAATGTTGACAAGCCAGAATTGAATGTTTGAGTAAGGCGAAGTTTTTTATATTCTTCTTCAGGTAGTTCCTCGCCAGTTTTCCAATGCTTTGCAATCTTCATTATTGTTGAACGATCAAGACACCAATTTTCCATGAATTGACTTGGAAGCTCTACAGCATCCCATTCAATATTGTTTATTCCTGCCGCCTGAGGGTAGTCGATAGTGGTAAGCATATGTTGAAGTCCATGGCCAAATTCATGAAATAGAGTTTGAACTTCTTCAAAGCTCATTAAACTAGGAGTCCCTTCTACAGGTGGTGTTTGATTGCATATGAGGTAAGCAACAGGTAAGACCTTTGTCCCATCACTTTTTATTTCACGAGTAAGGCATTCATCCATCCATGCACCTCCTCGTTTTGTTTCACTTCTACTAAATGGGTCTAAATAGAATGCCGCTATCCGTGAATTGTCTTTATCTAGTACGTTGTAAAAACTTACGTCTTGATGCCATGTGGGCTCTTCATTGTTGGTAGAAGGAATGATCTTGATATCAAAAAGCCTTTCACATAAATCGAAAAGGCCATTAAGGACTTGAGATAGAGGGAACCATGGCCTTAGAGCCTCTTGATCAAGATTGAACTTTTCTTGTCGAAGTTGTTCTGACCAATAGCCAATGTCCCATGGTTCTAATTTAGTACTTTTCATTTCTCCATGAAGTTTTGCATAATCTTCTAATGCTTTAATTTCTTTCTGACCAGAGGGAAATGCTGCAGAACGCAATTCTTCAAGTAAACTCTCAACTTCATTAATGTCTTTCGCCATCTTGCTTGCAATACTGAGTTCTGCCCAGTTCTTGTAACCTAAGAGATGGGCCTGCTCCTTTCTGAGGCTCAGAATTTCTTCAATTATTTTGTTGTTGTTAAAGTTGTCATGACTTGCTCTGCTAACATAAGCTTTGTAGACAATCTCTCTTAGACTTCTATCTTTGCAGTAGGTGATAAATGGAATATAGCTCGGCATGTCTAGCCCTACTCTCCATGGACCATTCTCTTTGGTTGGCGCACACATATCATCAATATATAAATCTCCTGATTTTTTTGCTACTGCAGCAAAGTTTTCAAGCACTCTGTTTGGCAATCCAGTGACTTGAGACTTCTTAGTTAATAGTAAACTCCATTCTTTCGTTGCATCCAGTACGTGATTACTAAATTCATTAGATAACTCAGCCAGCCTTTCACTGTTTTGATTGAATGAATCTTTCTCTATACCACTTAACCCGACTCCTCTATGTCTCATTGAAAGTAGTTCTGATTCAAGAATTCTTATTTGTGTTTCATCAAGTGTTTGAAATTGACTCTTCTTAATATTCAAAAGAGAGTTATAAATGACTTTGCTTTGCCCAATCTTGTTGCTAAAACGAACTATCTCAGGTTGTTGTTTGGTATAAGCATCACGCAGTTCTGGAGTATTACAAACTCCATTTAAGTGGCAAATGACTCCCCAACTCCATCTAAGCTTTTCCCCGATTTTGTGAAGTGGGTTTATTACTTGATTCCAAGTGAATGAGTTGTGGGTCTTGAGATCATTCTCTAATTCTCTTTCTAAAGAATTTAATTCTTTGTTTAATTCTTTGAGAAGAGATGGAATGTGCTCGTCTATTGAGTGAGGTGTGATTTCTTGGTAATTAGGCAATCCACCCCCTGCCAATATTGCAGGTATGTTGTGTTGTTTTTTCATCTCAACCTAATTGTAGAGCTTGAGTTAAAGTCAAAATCTCATTACTTAGAAGATTCTGAGCAAGAGCATTTGTTGAGGTTTCGTATAGATCCATAGCAATTCTTGGCCAAAACCCAATTACTAATGTTGGTATTAAAAGACTTAAACTGATTGTTAACTCTCTATAGTTCATTTCTGCCACTGTTGCTAATGCAGGAATTCTTGGCCCAAAGAATACCCTTCTACACATAGATAAAAGATATATAGGCGTAAGAACTAAACCAATTGCAGCCAGTAAAATTGTTATTGCTCTAAAAAACGAAGTAAATCCTTCCTGGCTAGTGATGCCAAGAAATACAGTGATTTCACTTATGAATCCGCTCATACCAGGTAGAGCTAAGGATGCTAATGAGCTAGTTAGGAATAGAGCAAAAGTAATTGGCAAAACTTTTGCAAGCCCCCCCATATTTGGAATTGAAAGTGTATTGGTTCTTTCATAGAAGCTTCCTGTTACAAAAAACATTGCCGCCGCTATGAGTCCATGGCTTATCATTTGAAGCATTGCACCACTAATTCCAAGAGCATCAATAGCTCCAATACCTAATAGAACAAAGCCCATATGGCTTATAGAACTGCATGCTATTCGACGTTTAACATTATCTTGGGCGAATGCATTTAAAGCACCATAAATAATATTTACTATTCCAATAATTATTAATGCAGGAGCTAATTTTACATGTGCTTCAGGAAGGATTTGTACATTAAATCTCAAAAGTGCGTAGCCCCCCATTTTTAGTAATACACCTGCTAACAGCATAGATACAGGAGCATTTGCTTCTCCATGCGCATCTGGGAGCCAAGTATGTAATGGAAATATTGGTAGTTTTACTCCAAACCCAATAAGGAAACCTAAATAACAAAAAATACTCAAACTACCAGAAGGAACTTTTGCCGCCATTTCACTTAGATTTAAGGAGAATTCTGGTCCAGATAAGGCAAGTGCAAGACCACTTATAAGTATTAATAATGAGGCAAGAGCTGTATAAAGAATGAACTTTGTAGCAGCATATTCTCTTCTCGTGCCTCCCCATATTGCAATTAAAAGATAAACTGGAACAAGTTCTAATTCCCAAGCTAGGAAAAATAATAAAAAGTCTTGCGATAGAAAAACTAAAGCTTGTGCAGATGCTTGAACAAGTAAGAGCGCAAAATATAGTCTTTTCTTATTATTTACTTTCCAACTTGCTAATGCTGAAAGAAGTGTTATTAATCCACTTAAAATTACTAATGGTGCAGAAATTCCATCTACACCTAAAGACCATTCCAGACCTATAGAAGGAAGCCATGAAATTCTTTCAATTAATTGCAGGTTTGAATTATTTTTGTCGAAAAATAGAGCTATTACTGTCGCTATTAATAAAAAATCAATTAGGAGAAAAATTATTGATACGTTTCTAGCAATATTTGAGTTTTTCTCTACTCCCTTAGGCAATAAAGGCATTGTTAATGCCCCAACCACAGGTAATAGAACTATCGACGATAGCCAAGGGAATGAAGGCTGGGACGCAGCTGATATAGGAAAAGTGGCGTCCATATACTGCGAAACTATTAGAAAGAATGTACCAGTCATTAGACCCTTTTGCTAGGTAAAACTACCCAGTAGTTTCATGTACACATGCACTTCCATTGGTTTGAAGAGCTAATACAGGTGCTCTGCTTGCTACTCCAATACTTTCCCAGGCTTTCACCATTGCATAGCTAATTGCTTTGCTTTGCTCTTCTTTGCAAAGAGCTAAAACACTTGGTCCGGCACCGCTGATTGCGCAGCCAAATGCTCCCATTTTGATTGCGGCTGATTTCACGTCTAATCCACCTTTGATTAATTCCCATCGATAAGGTTCATGAAGTCGATCGTGCATTCCTTCAGCGATTAACGAAGCATCTCCAATCCTAAGACCCTTAAGTAGAAGAGATAGGGCACCTAAATTCATTACTGCATCTTCTATTGGTACGTTTTTTGGCATGACTCTTCTGGCCTCACTTGTACTCAGGCGAAGTGAGGGTATTGCCACTACAGCTTTGATTGATTGATGCCATTCACAACGAATTACTCTCCAGCGTTCTGATGCTGCTTTAGCTGTAAGACAGAGTCCACCTAAAAGGGAAGGGACGACATTATCTGGATGGCCTTCGATATCTATTGCTAGTTCTAAGAGTTTCTCTTTTGAGAGAGGAGAACCCATAAGTGCATTTGCTCCTACTAGTCCTGCCACTATTGCAGTTGCGCTGCTTCCTAGTCCTCTGGCAGGAGGTACAGCTAATTTGACTCTTGCTTCAAGAGCAACTGGCTCAATATTGGCTGCCTTCCATACTCTTTGCGCAGCACGGTAGAAGAGATTTTCAGAACCACCTCTTAAATGGCTTCCTTCAGTGCTTTCCATAATGAGCTCAAATCTTTCTCCGCTGCCCTCAATTCGTTGGATTGTAAATTCATTAGTTAAGCTTAATGCTGCTCCAAGGCAGTCAAATCCTGGACCAATATTGGCTGTTGTGGAAGGTACCTCCACTATTACTTTTTTACCTATGCGCGGTTGCGCCATTACTTTTTACCTATTCCAATAAGTCTCCCATTTCATTGGCCAGAAGATGAGCTCTGCATCCAGCACTAAACATTCCAATTTCAGGATCGATTAAACATTTGACGGGGATACTTTCAAGGAAAGGTTTGAAACGACCTTTGTTTTTAAACGATCTGAGGAATGTCATAGACCTTATTCCTTGAATGTGTTTTAAAGCAGTTCCTCCTCCAATCCATAGACCTCCATAACATAATTCTTGTAAAGCAAGATCTCCAGCCGCAGAACCATAGGCTCCTAACCAAAGGTCTAAAACTTCAATCATTAAAGGATCTCCTTGTGTTGCTGCTTTGCTAGCTATTGATGGCATATCAATGCTTTTAGAAGATTTATTTCCTAGTTCTTCAGCAAGATTACGAAGTGGATGAGATTTAGCATCATCTTGCATGAGACGCCATCGAGCAAGATTGCCTAATCCATTTCCACTAACGATTCTTTCTAAAGATATTCTCTCAAGGCCTAGATCTTCTTTCAACCATTTAGTAGCAAGCCATTCTTTATCTGATCGTGGAGAAAATTCTTTGTGACCTCCTTCGCTTGGTAAAACTTTTATTCCTTTAGGAGTCTTAAGCCCTCTGGAAATCCCTAGCCCTGTTCCTGCTCCAATGATTGCTATTAGTCCATTAGATAAAAGAGTACTTTCCTTCTCAACATTTTGAATTGAAATATATTGATTACTATGAAGATAATTTAATCCATACAATAAAACTGAGAAATCATTAATTAGTTCTAGTTTTTCTAGGGTAATTAAATTACAGATATCCTGGGAATTCAATTCCCACTCAAGATTTGTTATTTTGCTTTGATTATTTATTACTTGTCCAGCTACGGCGATGCAACCATGTTTAGGCGGGGCTATGTCTCTAGGTAAATTATCAATAAAATCTATAATAATTTGATTGAATGATTTCCATGATTTTGATTCATATCTTTTTTGATATAGTTTTTTCAGTCCATTATCCCAGTTATAAATTCCTAGCAGTGTTTTTGTACCTCCTAAATCTCCGGCTAAAAAGCTCATGACGGAATTAATTTATCTTTGATTAATTAATTAATTATGATCTCAGCATATTTAATTATTATTTGATAGTCAACTATTTTATTAAACTGTCTTCCCTTTCAGAGATAAAGAACTATCTAATATGGATTTCAATCGCTCTAATGTAATTGAACCAAGATCTTTCCCCTCCCTTGTCCTTACTGATATCTCTTTTTTCTCTTCTTCTTTATCTCCTATTATTATTAAATAAGGGATTCTTTGTATTGTATGTTCTCTAATCTTAAGACCAATCTTCTCATTTCTTAAATCAGACTCAACTCTATATCCAGATCTTGTCAAATCTTGGTAGATATCTAAACATGCTTTGTTATTTCTAGTCGTTATACTCATAATAATAATTTGAATAGGTGCCAACCATATAGGAAAACTACCGGCATAATTCTCGATTAGTATTCCAATAAATCTTTCGAAAGAACCAAGGATTGCTCTGTGCAACATTACAGGAACTTTCTTCTGTCCTTTTTCATCTATATAATTTGCTCCTAATCTATCGGGCATTGAGAAATCAACCTGAATTGTCCCACATTGCCATATTCTGTTAAGGCAATCTTTTAGAGAAAACTCTATCTTTGGGCCATAAAAAGCCCCTTCTCCAGGAAGTATTGACCAGCTAATACCTTTATCATCTAATGCTTTAGATAGTGCTTTTTCAGATTTATCCCATATTTCATCACTGCCAACTCTTTTATCAGGCCTTGTAGATAATTTGATTAAGATTGAATTAAAACCAAAATCTTCATAAACCTCAAAAACTAAATCAATAAAATTAGATACTTCTATTTGAATTTGATCTTCAGTACAAAATATATGGGCATCATCTTGTACAAAATTTCTTACTCTCATTAATCCATGAAGTGATCCAGACGGTTCATTACGATGGCATGATCCAAACTCAGCCAACCTTATTGGTAAATCTTTATAGCTTTTAAGACCTTGATTGAAGATTTGAACATGGCAAGGACAATTCATAGGTTTAATTGCATATTCTCTATTCTCAGAAGTAGTGGTAAACATATTCTCCTTGAACTTATCCCAGTGACCTGATTTTTCCCATAATGATCTATCGACTGCCTGAGGAGTTTTAATTTCTTGGTAATTATTATATTTGACTTTATCTCTAATATATTGTTCTAAAACCTGATAAATTGTCCATCCTTTTGGATGCCAAAATATCATTCCTGGTGACTCTTCTTGAGTATGAAAAAGTGAAAACTTTTTGCCTAGTTTTCTATGATCTCTTTTCTCGGCTTCTTCAATTCTCTTTAAATAAGATTTTAGCTCTTGATTGTTTTTCCATGCTGTACCATAAATTCTTTGAAGCATTTCATTATTTGAATTGCCTCGCCAGTATGCTCCTGCGACTTTTAACAACTTGAATACCTTGAGATGTGAAGTATTAGGAACATGTGGACCTCTACACATATCAATATATTCTTGATGAAAATATAGCTTAATAGTTTCATTCTCAGGAATTCCTTTGATGATTTCTAATTTATATAATTCATCTCTTTCAGTAAAAGTCTTTATTGCTTTTTCTTTAGATACGATTTCAACTCCGACTTCGTAATTTAGTTTTATTAATTCTTTTATCTTTGATTCAATTTTCTCAAGATCATCTGGAGTGAAAGTATTTTTATATGAAATATCATAATAGAACCCATCTTCAATTACTGGACCTATAGCCATTTTTGCATCGGGATATAATTGTTTAACAGCATGGCCTATTAGATGAGCAAACGAGTGTCGAATAATCGCAATACCTTCTTCGTCTTTTGCTGTAATAATATTTAAATTTGCATCGAAATCTATTGGCATACATGTATCTAACAGTTCACCATTAACCTTTCCTGCTATGGCCGCTTTGGCGAGACCGCTCCCTATACTTTCTGCCACTTGTGCTGTTGAGACAGGATTTTTAAATTTCCTTTGGCTTCCATCTGGAAGAGTGATTATTGGCATGGTTAATAATCTTCTTTAATAAATCCAATTGATTCTTTAAGCCTTTTTAGAGTTTGATTGGAAACTTCTTTGGCACGGGAGTTTCCTTGTTGAATAATCTTTTTCAATTCTGTTTGATCAGAAATTAGGTCATTATATTTTTTTTGAATAGGTTTAATAGCTGAGATTGTTGCGTCAGTAAGAAGTGGTTTGAATTGACCCCATCCCATCTCAGAGCATTCTTGTGCAGCTTTATCTCTTCCAAGTCCGCTAACAATCGAGTAAATACTTAAAAGATTATTGGCCTCTGGTCTTTCAGGGTTTCCAAATTCAAGTCCAATTTCTGAATCTGTTTTAGCACGTTTAATTTTCTTCTTAATTATTTCTGGTTCGTCTAGTAGTCCAATACGACTGCCTTCATTGGAGTCACTTTTGCTCATTTTATTTCTAGCATCAGTAAGACTCATTATTTTGGCACCCTCTTTAATTATTAAGGGTTTTGGGACTTTTAAAATAGCTTTATCTCCTTGGCTAAAGCGTGAATTTATTCTTTGTTGAGCAATGTCCCTAGCAAGTTCTAGATGTTGTTTTTGATCCTCCCCTACCGGAACTAAGTCAGCGTCGTAAAGAAGAATGTCCGCAGCCATTAAGACAGGATAGTCAAACAGTCCAATTGATACATTGTCACCATGCTTCTTGGCTTTTTCTTTGAATTGGATCATCCGCTCCATCCAATTAAATGGCGTTACACAATTAAGAAGCCAGCAAAGTTCACTGTGAGCACTTATTTGACTTTGAATGAAAATCGAACATTTGGCTGGGTCCATCCCGCATGCCAAATAAAGCGCAGCAGTAGAAAGAGTGTTTTTAGCTAATTTGTTTGGATCGTGAGGGACTGTTATTGCATGTAGGTCTACTACACAAAAAAAGGATTCGTTATCTTCTTGAAGATCTACCCAATTACGAATAGCTCCAAGCCAATTGCCTAAATGGAGATCTCCCGTAGGTTGAACTCCTGAAAGTATGCGTTTAAGTGTCACGGATTAAGACGGATTAATTTTAATTTTTGCCTCATTATTTATTTAATTTTCAATTGGATTGGCCTCTTTCTCAGATCCCTCTTGAGATTGGTTTACAACTTCAGAGATAGTCTTCTTTTCCTCAACCTCTGATGGATCGACAGGAGCTAATTCATCATTTTGCTCTGCGCTTGTTCCTTCAGTTGAAGATGATTGCTCAGGTTTTGAAGGTCTCTCAAAAGGATTAGGCCTTGAATTTTTATTCTTATGATCGTTGTTAAGTCTTCCTCGATCATTGGGACCTCTTTTGTTAGTACTTTGTGGACCTTCTGATCGATATTGAGTTATTAACTCATCAAGTTTTCCTTCTTCTAGCATTTGTCCCAGAGTCCTTAAAGCAAATCCGAGAACAGCAACAGTTGATCGAAGATTGAAGGCTTCTTGTAATGAGTTTGCCGAACGCATTTCATTATCACTTAAGCGAATACGGAATCCGCCACCTTCTCTATTCTTATTTCCTGGGCCTTGGCCTCCTCTAAATCTACGGCTGATGCCATTTTCTTGAGACCCGTCAAAGTTTCTTGAATTCTTTTGAGGGTTGTTATAAGAATCACTCATGGCCTTAAGCCCTAATTACCAAGCAAAACGTTAACCATTTTGGATTCTATTAGAACAAATTTGTAGATTCCTTGAGCAGATTCACATTTCTCTCAACTTTTTAAAGACAATTTTTACGTTATACCTTTGAAATATTTATAAGATTTTAAAAAGTAAAAACTTGTCTATGGAAGGGTTTTATGTCTAAAAATTTGCTTTATTGTAGAAGTTAGCTAAGAAGAAAAAGAATCAATGGATTTCGTGAAAGAGAAAACATCTCAGCTTTCTTCAGTCTTAGAACCTTCTGTTGCTATTCAGAAGGTTGTGCTTATGGGACTTTCAATTGTCCTAGGGCAATGGGTCCTTAGTGATTTGATCCATATTCCAGGGGGAGTGATAGGAGTAACAGCATTTGGGGTAGCAATTTGGTTGTTTTTTAAATCTGATAAAACAAGTTTTGATAGTCCTTCTACAGTTAGAGGTTGGATTCAGCGATGCAACGAAGTCTTAGAACAATTTGAGAACTTAGAACAAGATGAAAATCTTTTGAGTACTCGACAAAATCGTATTAGTTTGCTTCAGAAAATAACTGAAAGGTCAATTCCTCAGAAAATCTCATTTGCAAGTACCAATGATGTTGCTATTCCTTCCAAAAATATAGTTGCAAATGCTTTGAATGCTTCAACAGAAGCCCTAGACCTTTCTTGGAAAACATCCCTTTCTATTAGGGATGATTCATGGATTTTACCTCAGGAGTTCGTTGAGCAAGATTTACTCGTATATGTTTTGCCTCTTCCTTTAAGGGCTGCTGACTTGTTATGGCTTGAAAAAATACCTGCTGATCAACCTTCTTGGGTAATGGTTGCTTGGAAGGATTCCTCAACATGGATAGAACAATTAAAGGATCTTCAAGCTCAGTTGCCTGATCGTTGGAATTCTCGTGTTCTTAGGTGGAGTGATTCTGATGAAGATATGAGTGTCGTTTTAAATCCCGTGCGCCGTGTTTTAAATAATTCAACTAAGAATATAGACTTAACTAAGCAAAGACTTTTGTCTAGGCTTCATAGCTCTTGGCAAATCGATTTGGAAAAATTACGTCGAGACAAATATAGAACTATTCAAAATCGCTCTCAATGGATTGTTGCAGGAGCTGTTTTTGCTTCTCCTGTACCTTCCACTGATTTGCTTTCAGTGGCAGTAGTTAATGGCTTAATGATTAAAGAGATGTCAAGTTTGTGGTCTTGCAAAATCAAATCAGAATTACTTCATGTGGTTGCTCGTCAGTTGGCTTGTGCTGCTATAGCACAGGGAGTAGTTGAATGGAGTGGTCAAACTCTTTTAGGTGTTGCCAAGCTTCATGGGGGCGGATGGCTTGCTGCTGGTTCGATGCAGGCTCTAAGTGCTGCTTATTTAACTAGAGTAGTCGGAGCTTCAATGGCTGATTGGATGGCTATTAATAATGGTGTTTTAGAACCTGATCTAGAGCTGCTAAAACAGCAAGCCCCTCAATTAGTAGCGAAAGCAGCCGAAAAAGAAAGAGTCGACTGGCTTGGCTTTTTAAACCAATGTAAAGATTGGGTAAATCATCAGATTAATGATTCAAATAAAAACTCAAAAATTTTAGAAGTTTAAATTCATTATACTTTTAGTGATCAATTCACAATTATTAAGTTCATTCTGAGAACTTTGTTATTCCTTCTTATATAGTTCCTACTTGTAAAATTTAAGGTAAATTTTAATATGAAATTCCCCAGAATTAAAAACATTGTACCTAATGCAGTTTGTATCTTTTTTATATCTTTTCTAATAGCTTGTTCAACAAATTCAAGTTATAAATCTAATAATCAAAAGGAGAGTAAACCTTATGCTCTAACAACTTTTACGATACTTGCAGATATTGCTAAGAATATAGCTGGAGATCGTATATACGTTGAATCAATTACTAAGCCCGGTACTGAAATTCATACTTATCAATTTACACCAAGTGATCTTATTAAGGTTAAGAAAGCAGACTTGATCTTTGAAAATGGTCTTGGATTGGAATCATGGATAAATAAATTCATGACAAGTGCTGGAAATATTCCTAGATTTACTCTCTCTAATGGATTAGAACCTCTTGAAATAGCAAGTGATGCTTATGCAGGCAAACCTAATCCACATGCTTGGATGTCACCAAAACGAACAATTAAATATGTTGATAATATTGTGAATGCCTTTGTACAAATTGATCCAGAAGGACAAGAATTTTACCTTCAGCAAGCATACAAATATAAACAAGAACTTATGAAATTAGATGAACAACTTCGAGTTCATTTGTCATCGTTACCTTCTGAAAGTAGATTTCTAGTTACTTGTGAAGGGGCTTTTAGTTATCTTGCTTATGACTATGGCATGAAAGAAGCTTATTTATGGCCCGTTAATTCTGAGAATCAAGTTACTCCTAGAAGAATGGCAAATCTTATCTCTAAAGTTAAAGATAATCAGATTAAAACGATCTTTTGTGAAACCACTGTTAGCGCTAAAGCACAGAAAGAAGTAGCAAGAGCATCTGGTGCAGCATTTGGTGGTAATTTTTTTGTTGACTCTCTTTCAGGGCCTAATGGTCCAGCACCGACTTTGCTTGAACTCTATGGATATAACCTTGACTTAATAAAAGAAGGTTTGTCCATAAAATAAACTTCTAACTAATGAATGGTTTTTTCAAATAATCAAAAGGAAAACAAACTTTTCCGAATAGAAGCTGATCAGGTTTGTGTCGATTACAACGGGACCGTTGCCTTGTATGACGCAAGCTTAAAAGTTGTCGAAGGTTCTATTTGTGGCCTAGTGGGTATGAATGGCGCTGGGAAATCTACTTTTTTCAAGGCATTGATGGGCTTTGTTAGGCCTTCGAGGGGAATAATCAAGATCAATGGACTTCAAGTTTCTAAAGCCCAAAGTCAGCAGGCAGTGGCTTATGTTCCTCAAAGCGAAGAAGTTGATTGTTCTTTTCCCATAAGTGTTTGGGATGTTGTGATGATGGGTCGCTATGGATCCATGAATCTTTTTAGAATCCCAAGAGAATCTGATAGGAGAGCTGTTTGGCATGCATTAGAGAGAGTTGATTTGATTGATTTAAGAAGCAAACCAATTGGTACCCTCTCTGGGGGGCAGAGGAAAAGGACTTTCCTTGCTAGAGCAATTGCTCAAAGAGCATCCGTACTTCTCCTGGATGAACCTTTCTCAGGGGTGGATGTACCGACTGAAAAACTAATGGCCGATTTGTTTCTTCAGTTCCGACAAGAAAACCGAACTATTCTTATCTCTACTCATGATTTAAGTCATGTTCGTGATTTTTGTGATCTAGTCGTCCTAATCAATAAAACAGTTTTGGCATATGGAGAAACATCCAAAGTCTTTACAAAAGAAAATTTAAATATGACTTTTGGAGGCTTGCCACCAGAACCCCTATTTGGTTCAGCTTCATCGCAACAAGAAGATTTTTCTTGATAATGAATGTTCTTAGCGTTATAAATATTTCTTCTTTGCTCTTAGATCCTTTGTCTCATGAGTTTATGAGGAGGGCGTTAATGGTAAGTGCTCTCGTTGGAGCTGTTTGTGGATTGCTTTCCTGTTACATGACTCTAAAAGGGTGGGCTCTTATGGGTGATGCTGTCTCTCATGCCGTAATGCCTGGAGTTGTAGTCGCTTATGCGCTAGGGCTTCCATTCTCTTTAGGAGCTTTTGTTTTTGGGGTTGGTTCTGTTGCTTTGATTGGGTTCGTAAAGCAAAAATCAAGGATAAAAGAAGATACTGTAATTGGTTTGGTCTTCACTGGTTTCTTTGCTCTTGGCCTAGTTTTGGTTTCCAAAATAAAAAGTAATATAGATTTAATGCATATTTTATTTGGAAGTCCTTTAGGAATATCTCTTTCTGATGTTAATCAGACACTTATAATCTCCTTCTTTGTTGTGATAACTCTATTGGTTTTTAGAAAAGATCTAATGTTGTATTGCTTTGATCCAACTCATGCAAGGTCTATTGGAATTAATACTGGTTTATTGCATTATTTACTTCTAACTTTGCTGAGTTTGGCAGCAGTAGTTGGTTTGCAAACAGTTGGTATCATCTTGGTCGTTGCTATGTTGATAACTCCTGGTGCAACTGCCTACTTGCTTACAGATAAGTTCAATCGAATGACTATTTTGGCAGTTTTAAGTAGCTCAATATCAAGTGTTATAGGTGTATATATAAGTTATTGGTCAGATATTGAAACAGGTGGATCAATTGTATTAGTTCAAACAGTAATATTTTTGATCGCCTTTTTATTTGCACCAAGATATGGAATTTTAAAAGTTCATTCATCAATTAAACCTTAGAGTTGCAAACTACTACTCCAGATAAAGAGCTTGCTCAACAAAATTGGCCATGGTGGCCATTATTACCTTTGTATCCATATGGTAAAAAAAGGACTCTATGTAAGGAGTTAATCCCTAATCAGATTTGGAGCTTTGAGCAATTACAAGGTATTTACTACGTTGCTGTTCCAGTGCGTTTGATTGTGGTAAAGGTTCCTGATGGACTAATGCTTTACAACGCTCTTCCAGTCACTTCAGAACTTCTTAAAGGATTATCAAATCTAGAAGAAAAACATGGTCCAGTAAAAACTATTGTATTACCAACAGCCTCTGGATTAGAACACAAAATAGCTCTACCTTCATTAGCAAGATCTTTCCCAAAAGCAAATTTGTGGCTCTGTCCTGGGCAATGGAGCTTCCCTGTTGATCTACCATTGAGTTGGCTTGGGATACCTCAAAAAAGAACAAATTTCTTATTCGACGATGGCTTACCTTATAAAGAAATTTTCGATTGGTTATCTTTGGGACCTTTAGATATAGGATTAGGAAGATTTCAAGAAGTTGTTTGTTTTCATAAGAAATCTAAATCTTTACTTGTAACTGATTCTTTGATTGCCATAGAAGTTAAACCACCTGAATTGTTTAACTTTGATCCAACTCCTCTCCTTTTTCACGCACGTGAAAGAGGAGAGGAGTTGATTCTTGATACCCCAAAAGCTAGAGAAAAAGGTTGGAAAAGAATTGTACTTTTTGCTTCTTTTTTAAAACCTACAAATTTATCTATCCCCCCTTTATTGGAAGTATTAAATAATGCTTTTAAACCAGGATTGAGAAATAGAAAGTCTCACTTTGGCATATATCCATTTAAATGGGAAAACAATTGGGAATCCTCTGCTATGACAATAATTGGAAAGAATCGTCCATTAATACAAATTGCTCCTGTTTTAGAAAGACTTGTTTTCCCAAGGGCTAAGGAATTATTTATTAATTGGTTAGACGAAGTATCCTCTAAGAAGAAAATGAGATGGCTAATCTCATCTCATTTCAGTGAAATAGTAAGTTTTACTTCTGGTGATGTTAATACTTTAAAAAGAAAAATATTAGCTAAACCTTGGCCTTCACAAAAAGGAAATTGGAGTTTCTTAAGCTGGTTAGATACAAAATTACTTAAACTTGGAATTGTTCCTTCTGATCCAATCAAAAACTTTAAAGATTTAGATCTTTAGGGTCTATAGACATCTCATCATCTTCAATTAAAGATTCTTCAAGTTCTTTTCTTTGCTCCATTTGACGAAGAAAATATCCTGTCATCATTGCAGAGGCTAATAAACTTGCGAATTGGTCTCGTGAGGAGGTCACTTTGACTTCAAATTGCTCCCCAGGAAGCATTCCTAATAAACCTTGAACATTGTGCCTAATAATATCTTGAATATCATTGCTGGCTGATTTTGCAACCCTCTGAAGTACATCAGGGGATTGTTCCTGAAGATATTGGATTAATGCGTTCGCATCTTTTCCATCATTGTTATCTGTGGCCAGAAACTCCGGGTTGAACATCCCAGTGCGCTCTCCATCACATTATGACCATATCTTAGAATGGCCTTTGACAACAATATTACTTGTGGGTGGGGAACCGAATAACTTTTGCCTTATTTAATGGCCAATATTTAAAAATAGCAGTTCCAATAACATTACTTTCTGGAAGAGGTCCCCATAGATGAGAGTCAAGGCTGTTATTACGATTATCCCCTAAAACCCACAAAGAGTCCAAAGGAACAATTATAGGTTTCATCTCGTAACGAATTCTCTCTTTTATCCATGGCTCTTCAACAATTTCTTTGTTTCGAAATAATTTCCCCTCATGAACTTCTATTTCATCGCCAGGCAGACCAACAACTCTTTTTATTAGAGCTTCATTTTTATCGTAACCTGCATTTATTAATGGTTGAGGAGGTTTGAAAACAACTAAAGTTGACCTCTCTAAATGCTTATGCAGGGCAAGATTAACTCTGGGTTTAATCTTTTCTACTAATATTCTGTCTTGAATTTGTAGTGTTGGAAGCATCGAACCAGAAGGAATCCATCTTGGTTCTAGTACCTGCCATCTCAAGAGAATTGCTAGCAACCCCCAAACCACAATTGGCTTCCAGAAGTTTTCTTTCTTGTTGATTTGTTGCGATTTCTCAGACTCCATTTTAAATCTTTCCTTTAGATATTCATTATTGTCAGGTTTTGTCCGAGGATCTAAGGAGCTTTACTTATATCACTGTCTATAGCACGCGCTAATTTTTTCATATCCTTAAAGCTCTTAGAAGCTTTAATTGGAAATGGATTGAAATATCTTGTTCTTTGTCCAGGGAGTAGATCAGGACCTCTTGCGATTGCTGCAGAAAGATTGGTCGGATTAACTGAGTTGAAACTTATTACATGTCTAGATGAGCGATCAGCTGCTTATTGTGCCTTAGGAATAGCTACTGCAACCGGTAATCCATCAGTAGTAGTTACCACATCAGGGACAGCAGTGGCTAATCTTTTGCCTGCCGCTGTAGAGGCTGATCGATCTTGTCAGTCAATTTTATTTATAACAGCAGATCGACCTTTGAGATTGAAAGAATGCGGAGCCAATCAGACAGTAAATCAACAAGAGTTTTTGAGCTCTGTTTGCAGATTTGTCGAAGAAGGTCCAAAAGAGGGTATTCATCAACTCTCTGAATCAAAAGTAACTAATCTTGGTAATCAGGTTTGGCATAGATTATGTCAATGTCCAGGCCCTGCTCATTTAAATCTTTCTTTTGAAGAACCTTTACATCCTTCTTCCTCTGACCAGAAAGATATCTTGAGTGAATTTAAGAATAAGTCTCAGAAAAGTAATTCAGAGTTCTTGCGATCATTTCCTCAAGATGATCAGGAGCATTCTAATGATCTTTCTTCTTTAGATATATCTAAGCCAGGAATTATTATTGCAGGTCCTTGGAGAGGATTAGAAAAAGATTTGAGTGCTTTTCTAAAAGCATTGAAAGAATTGCAAATAATCAGCGGTTGGCCGATTTTTGCTGATACTCTTTCTGCAATTGGTAGTGATATGCCTGGTTTGATTGCTAATTGGGAATTATTAATATATTCAGAATTTGAAATTCCTCAGAAAGACCTTCAGATTTTGAGGTTAGGTCCTATGCCTGCAAGCCGCATACTTGAAACATGGTTGTTGAATTTATCTGCTAGACAAATCGTTATTTCTGAAGGG
Organism: uncultured Prochlorococcus sp.; assembly: GCA_902587615.1. Classification (GTDB taxonomy): domain Bacteria; phylum Cyanobacteriota; class Cyanobacteriia; order PCC-6307; family Cyanobiaceae; genus AG-402-N21. Next base: position 4,909 of record CACILY010000017.1, on the reverse strand, counting down.
GACAGAAGAAACCTTGATCCTTTAAAGAAATCTATTCAATGGAGTCATGGCCTCTCTAAATGGTGGGAAGAATCTTCTGAGAGATTTAAACCAGAGATAATTTTTCAAGAAAACAAATCAAATACTTTTAGAAAATATTTGACTGAATTAGATCAATTAGTAGAACTTTGGTTGGCCAAAAATCTACAGCCGCATGGTCAAATTACTGAACCGTCATTAGCACACACATTATCTAGAATTTTACCTTCGACTTTCCCTTTAATGTTGTCTGCAAGTAGCCCTATTAGAGATTGGATTACTTTTGGTGGAAAGAAATCTTTAGATAGGAGGTGCTTTGGCTTTAGAGGTGCATCTGGTATTGATGGGACACTTTCTCTTGGTATGGGAATTGCTATTTCTTTAGGTACAACCTTTCTGATTACAGGTGACTTAGCCTTAATTCATGATATTAATGGTTGGTTACTCTCTGCTAACCATTCACCAAAGTTAATAGTCATACTGATTGATAATAGTGGTGGAGGAATATTTAACCAACTTCAATTGGAAGAATTTAAGAAAGGAGATCTTGAGAAGCTTTTTGTAATGCCTCAGATGGTTGATTTTTTTAAAGTTGCTTCTGGATATGGTGTCCCTGCTAGGCAGGTTTCATGTTTAGATGATCTAGATTCTGCTATAGAGTGGTGCTTGTCTAAAGAAGGACCTTCCTTGATTCGTGTTTGTACATATCCTGATAAGGATAATCATTTAAGGCTAACCATTCGAGATGATTTGAAAGAGCATTTAAAGAAGGTCATCCTTCAGAATGAATTAAATGCTTACTGCAGTGAATAATGTCTATTCAATTTGAGGATAAATCTTCTTCACGAAGAGTTTTACCTGGTCAGATAGGTACTAGTTGGTATAAATGGGGGGAATACAAAGACATTTTGCTAGATAGGAGTTCTGAAGGTATTGCGCGTGTTGCAATTAATAGACCCTCTAAAAGAAATGCCTTTAGACCCCAAACTGTTTTTGAATTATGTGATGCCTTTACAAAGATCCGTGATGCTAGAGATCTTGGAGTAGTTCTATTTACAGGAGTTAGCCCTTCGAAAGATGGTGCTTATGCTTTCTGTTCTGGTGGAGATCAGAGTGTTAGAGGTGAAGGAGGTTATATAGATGGTTCAGGGGTTCCGCGTCTAAACGTTCTTGATTTACAAAGAATTATTAGAAGTCTTCCGAAAGTTGTAATTGCTTTAGTGGCTGGTTATGCAATAGGCGGTGGTCAGGTTCTACATTTATTATGTGATTTAAGCTTAGCGGCTGAAAATGCAGTTTTTGGTCAAACAGGACCTAAAGTTGGTAGCTTTGATGCTGGTTTTGGAGCCGGATATCTTGCAAGATTGGTCGGACAAAGGAAGGCTAGAGAAATTTGGTTTCTTTGTAGACAATATGGAGCAGAGGAGGCTTTAAAAATGGGACTTATTAATGCCATTACTAAAGTTGATGAGCTTGAATTGCAAGGTGTTCTTTGGGCTAAAGAAATCCTTCAACATAGCCCTACTTCAATACGTTGCATGAAAGCAGCTTTTAATGCTGAGACTGATGGTATGGCAGGATTACAAGAGCTTGCTGGTCAAGCAACTCATCTTTTTTATAGAACTGATGAGTCTAAAGAAGGAAGAAACGCATTTGTTGAAAAAAGACAACCAGATTTTTCTGATTCTGAGTGGTTGCCATGAATAGCACTAAATTGAATTCTCTAGCAATGTTTAATACATACTTTTAATGCAAATTCTTTTTGCTGCTGCTGAGTGTGCACCGATGATCAAGGTCGGTGGCATGGGAGATGTTGTTGGCTCTTTACCTCCTGCTCTCGCAAAACTTGGACATGATGTGCGCTTAATTGTCCCTGGGTATAGCAAGCTTTGGAGTCTTTTAGATATCTCAGAGGAACCTATATTTAGATCAAACACAATGGGGTCTGATTTCGCTGTATATCAGACAAAACATCCTTCGAATGGATTGCCAATGTATTTAGTTGGCCACCCTGTCTTTGATCCTGAAAGAATATATGGAGGAGATGACGAAGATTGGAGGTTTACTTTTTTTGCGAGTGCTACTGCAGAATTCGCTTGGAATGTCTGGAAGCCTCAAGTCTTACATTGTCATGATTGGCATACAGGAATGATTCCAGTTTGGATGCATCAAGATCCAGAAATAAGCACAGTATTTACTATCCATAATCTTAAGTATCAAGGACCTTGGAGATGGAAATTAGACCGCATGACTTGGTGTCCTTGGTATATGCATGGAGATCACACTATGGCTGCAGCAATGCTCTATGCAGACCGAGTGAATGCTGTCTCGCCTACCTATGCTAGAGAAATACGTACTTCGGAATATGGAGAGAGACTAGAAGGTTTGTTGAATTACATTTCAGGGAAACTTCGGGGAATACTTAATGGAATTGATCTAGACGAATGGGATCCCTCTACAGATAAATCATTGCCTAAAAACTTTAGTGCTACTGATTTATCTGGTCGAGCTATTAATAAAAAAGTCCTTCAAGAACAAATGGGGCTTGAAATTAACCCTGATAAATTTTTAATGGGAATGGTTGGTCGTCTAGTAGATCAAAAAGGTGTTGACTTATTACTTCAAGTTGCTAAGCGTTTATTGGCCTACACTGATTCGCAAATAGTTGTTCTTGGTACTGGAGACAGAGATTTAGAATCAGGACTTTGGCAACTTGCTACAGAGCACCCAGGTCGATTTGCTGTATTTCTTACTTACGACGATGCCCTTTCTCGTTTGATTTATGCTGGTACAGATGCCTTCTTGATGCCTAGTAGATTTGAGCCTTGTGGAATCAGTCAGCTACTTGCTATGCGCTATGGATCCATACCTGTTGTGCGCAAAGTTGGAGGACTTGTTGATACGGTTAGCCCCTATGATCCCATTAGTCAGAAAGGAACAGGTTTTTGTTTTGATAGATTTGAACCAATTGATTTTTATACTTCTTTAGTAAGATCTTGGGAAGCATTTAGACATAGAAAAAGCTGGACTGATCTACAAAAAAGAGCTATGAAACAAACCTACAGTTGGGATAGATCAGCAAGAGAATATGAGATTATGTATAAAGATGTTTGTGGTATTAAAGAGCCTTCCCCTGATGCTGCTGAAATTGAGAAATTCTCCGTTGGTCAGGAGGCAGATCCTTCCTTCCAAAAAAGAAAGAAGCTTCCATCTGAAGGCTAAGACTTATTTTCTTTAGATTTTAGAACAGTTAGTAGATGGGATTATTCTTAAATCATTTAATTAAGCTTTTTGGAGAACCTGTTTATCCGACTCTTTTGGACAAGGATTCTCCTTTAGGAAGAATATGTACTGATAGTAGGAAGCTTCAAAATGGTGACTTTTACATCCCTCTGAGAGGTGAAAATTTTGATGGACATAACTTTCTTGTAGAGGTATGTGCTCAGGGGGCACAGGCTAGCTTGGTTGAAAAAGAATCTGATGCTTTTATTCCTAAAGGCCTTCAATATTGGATTGTAGAAGATACTTTACAGGCGTATCAACAAATTGCTCTTTTGCATAGACGTGATCTGGGAGTTCCAGTAATTGCTGTTACAGGATCTACAGGCAAAACAACGACTAAGGAATTAATACGAGGGGTACTGGAGCCAATAGGAGAGATTTGGGCTACTTCCAATAATAATAATAATGATATTGGTGTTCCTCTAACGTTATTTGGCGGTAAAAAAATTCATTCCGCAATTGTTTTAGAAATGGGAATGCGTGGTTTAGGAGAGATTCAAAGATTATCTTTTTGTAGTGAGCCTGATGTAGCTGTAATAACAAATATTGGCAGTGCTCATATAGGACGTTTAGGTAGTCGTGAAAATATAGCCATAGCTAAATCAGAGATAATCTCAAGCCTGAACCCTAATGGTGTAGTTATTATCCCTGCTAATGAACCATTGTTAGAAAGTGTACTTGCTGATAAATGGAGTGGACGTTTAGTAAGAGTCTCTATTGATGATTCTAATTCAACGATACCTCACTCAAACTTAAGAAAAGATGATTTGGTTGGAAAGTTAAATCTTGAACGAGGCATCATTGTGGTTGATGAATATATTTTGAACTTACCTTTAGAAGGTAGGCATAATGCAAGTAATTTTTTGTTAGCCTTAGCAGTCGCTAAAGAGTTTGGTATCTCTTTCGACAAAATAAAGCAATTAAAGGTAGATCTTCCTTTTGGAAGAAGTAAATTCCATGAAATTGGTGGTGTAACTATTTTAGATGAAACTTATAATTCTTCACCTGAAGCTGTTAAGGCGTCCTTAGAATTGCTAATTAGTCAGCCGGGTCGTCACTTTGCTGCTTTAGGGAAAATGTTGGAATTAGGAGATCAATCTATCTCTTTACATAAGCAAGTTGCTCAATGGGTTGTTGATTTTGAAGTGGATGGTTTGATTGTTATTTCTGATGGACCTGAGATTGATGAAATGAGTCTTATTGCAAAACGACTGCCCTGTTTTAAAGTTGTCTCTACCCTAGAAGAAGCTTCTTTTTATTTATCTTCTTGGCTTAACTCTGGAGACACACTTTTGATAAAAGGAAGTAGAGAGTTGGCTTTAGATAAATTATTACCGATGCTTCAGGATGTTTTGAGTTAGCTTTTCGGATTCTGCCAGTTTTCTCTGATTACTTGTTTTGTTCGTCCAATGGCCAATGCCCCACTGGGAACATCTTTCGTTAATGTTGAACCTGCTCCAACAGTAACTTTTGATCCAAGAATAATCGGAGCAACTAGAACAGAGTTCGCTCCAGTTTTACTCTGGCTACCAATAATCGTTTTGTTTTTTGTTAGGCCATCATAGTTTGCAGTAATTGTGCCAGCCCCTATGTTTACCTGCTTACCTAT
>CACILY010000016.1 GCA_902587615.1 uncultured Prochlorococcus sp. | reverse complement strand
GCTTTAACAGATCAACTGAGCAAAAATTCAAATCATACAGATCCTTTAATTTATAACCCTAAAGCGCTTGCCTCTGCTCCATCTTTTCTGCCAAATGGTCTTCTAAATAGATTTACAGTTAGTGCTTTTAATGAAGCATGGTTTAGGAAATCTCCTAAATCAAGTAAAGAAGAGCTTCAAGCAATTTCACCATTTTTCCATCCACTTGATGGTGTGAAAGATTGGAACAAAATTTATGGATCATCCGGTTTTCTTCAATATCAATTTGCAGTTCCTGAAAATTCCTCCCACCTAATACCTGAAACGTTAGAGACTCTTAGAAAAATTGGCTCTCCAAGCTTTTTAACTGTCCTTAAGCGTTTTGGCCCTAAAACAATGCACCTCTATCATTCCCAATGAAAGGATGGACTTTAGCTGCTGATATTCCTTTATCACTTCCTAATCTGGAAGAGACCCTGCAAAAGATTGATAACAAAGTTGCAGAGGCTGGAGGAAGGCTCTATTTAGCTAAAGATTCAAGACAATCAGCTTCTATGTTCCATCGTACTTACTCAGAATTAGATCAGTGGCAAGTTATGCAAAAATCAATGGACCCTAAAAAGGTATTTTATTCTGACTTAGCAAGAAGAATTCAATTAATTTAATTGTTCCCACTTATTTCTCCTTTGAAAATTGTTATTCATCACTAAAACAAAATGTTAAACAACTTAGTTCGACATCAATGGAGGAAATTATTCCCTATATTACAAAAGAAAGTTCCTACTTTATATGGAACAAAAATATTTTCTTTATTAGATAAAGCCGCATTAGTTTTCCACTCTTTATACGAAAATAATAATTACGATCCTAATTATAATGGTGAAAGATGGTTGCTACATCGAATAAGAAAACTTAATCCACAAATAATTTTTGATGTAGGTGCAAATAAAGGTACTTACTCTCAAATAATCCTGAGAGAATGTCCTAATGCTCAAATTTATGCTTTCGAGCCAATTCCTGAAGTTTTTACTTCCCTAAAAAATAACATTGCGGGACAATCTAACATAAAAATATTCAAAGAAGCCTTGTCTGATAAGACTGGAGAAATAATATTATTCTATGACAACAAAAATGATGGCAATACTTCTGCTGTAAGAGGAGTCCAAGATTCTGTTCATTCTCTTAAATCTTATCAAGAGATATTATGCAAAACACATAGATTAGATGAGTTTTGCAGCATTCACGAAATAAGTTCAATTGATCTATTAAAAATTGATGTAGAAGGCTATGAGTCTAATGTCCTAAAAGGTGCTGATAATTTAATAAGAAGCAGAAAAATAAAGATAATTCAAATAGAGTATGGTAAAGCAAATCTGTTTTCGAAATATTTCATTCATGATTATTTCTCTGATTATGGAAAGGACTATTTAATTGGCAAACTGTTCCCAAAAGGAATAAAGTGGTTTGAATCTTACAAAACCGAGTTAGATGATCTATTAGGACCAAATTTAATACTTGTTCGAAGAAATGAAACGGAGTTGATAAAATTTCTTTCAATTAATAAGAACACTATCAATATATGAGGAGACTATTAATTTGCTATGGTGATAGTACAAATCCATCTACACATGGAGGACTTTCCTATTCTCTTTTAGAAGCTGGTATTAAAAATAATTTATTACATGGAGGGATAAAATTAGATCCTCAAAAGTTGAAACCATTTAAATACATCTGGAATCTATACCAATTTATAATTTCTGGAAAACCTGGCGGCTTTCAATATAGCAATTTATTCAATAAAATACTATTCTCTCAGGCAAATATTCCTCGCAACGAGGCGATAAATTTCCTGAGTCATTTTCCACTTCTACCTCCCTTTCCACTTGCAAATTCATGGACAGTAGATTTCTATATTGATGCAACGACGTCACAGATATTTAACTTCTATGGAACTGGTAAAAGGATTAACTCCAAATTCCAAACTCAGATTCTAAAAAGAGAAGCATTAGGGTATCGACAAGCAGGTTCGATAATTTGCAGATCGCAATGGGCCGCAGAATCAGTTATTAATGACTATTCAATTAATCCTAAAAAAGTATATGTAATTCCAGGAGGTGCCAATATTAACATTCAATTAAATCAACCTGATTTACACAATTCATATGCACCATTAGAACCTACTAATAGAAATCCTTTAAGACTCGGTTTTCTCGGTAAAGATTGGTTGAGGAAAGGAGGGCCATTCCTATTACAAGTACATGAAGCATTAAAGGAGCAAGGTATACCCTCAATAATTCGCTGTATTGGGCCTGATAAAAAAAATCTTCCTGCCATTGAGGCAATAGAAAGTCTTGGTTTTATTAACAAAGACAAGCAATTAAAGCTATTTATAGAGGAAATTAAAAGTTGGCACTTTGGTACTTTATTTTCATCTGCAGAAGCATTTGGTATCTCAAACCGGGAATGCCTATTACTAGGTGTTCCTGTTATGACTCATGCTGTAGGTGGGATACCTAGCACTATCCCAGACGATAAATGTGGGATTATTTTCCCCCCAGACCCTAGTGCTGAAGATGTAGCATCTTGGATAAAATCAAAAATCAATCCATATGAAAATTATCTAAAAATGAGAAAGACATTAACTGATCGAAAAGCAGAATTTACCTGGAAGAATTCAGCTAACAAGTTAAAAGAAATTTTAACTTAGAAGCAGATAAATATAGGAATAAATGACGATTTTGATTACTCTTAGACGAATAGGTCCATATCATCATGCTCGATTTGTTGCGGCAGTAAATAGAGGTATTGATTTAATAGTAATCGAAACACGTCCTGACTCTCAAGAGTATCCTTGGGAGTTTAATGCTAATCCAATATATAAAAAAATAAGTTTTTCCTCTACGACTTCTTCTGAAAAAGATCTTCCAAATAAAGAGTTAGACAGTTTATTTAATAATTTAATATCAACTTACAATCCTTCAGCTGTTTTAAGTGTAGGGTGGTCTGACAGAAGTTACATGAGATTATTGATCTCATGCTTTTATAAAAGAATACCTCTAATAATTGCTTCAGATAGCCGCCATAGAGATAGTAAAAGATCTTTATTGAAAGAATCGCTAAAACAAAGACTTTTAAGAGCTTACCAATCGGCCTTAGTGGCAGGCATCGAAAGTAGAGAATACCTTTTAAATCTAGGTTTTTCAGATGAAGCTATTTTTCAACCCTGGGATGTTGTGGATAATAACTTTTTTCAAAACCCATTAGATTTAAAAGATAAAAAAGAACACCCACATTTTCTATGTGTTGGTAGATTCCTGAAAAGAAAAAATCATATTACCCTTCTAAAGGCTTATTCGAAATATCAAGAAGAAAATGGCAAATTAGGTCTTAAACTAATTGGATCGGGACCACTTGAATCAAATATTAAAGATATTATTAGAACATTACCAAATTGTTCTTTGGCATCAATATTACCTTTTCAACAACTAGAGGAATTACGAGTTAGTTATAAACAAGCCTCTGCTTTTATCCTTGCAAGTACTCAAGATACTTGGGGACTTGTAATTAATGAGGCAATGGCCTCTGGTTTGCCTTGTATTGCCAGCACAGCCTGTGGATGTACTCAAGACCTTATAAAAAATAATATTAGTGGTTTTTCCTTTGACCCTATGGATTCAAAAAAACTCACCGAAATAATGCATTTAATTGAAAGGCAAACATCATCTGAACGAATCGCCATGAAAAGTGCTAGCAAGCAAAAGCTGCAAAATTACACTCCTGATGCATTTGCTATTGGCTTAGAAAAGTCCATCAACTACGCTATTAAAAAGAACAGTTTTTCAAAATCAGCTGTTGTAATGGCTGAGTTTATTTCACGATGCTTAAAGTTTTTATAAACGAATTAAGTTTTACAGAAAGCATGCTTATAGCAGGTCTATTAGGACTTTTTAGCTTTGAGCTCTACCAAGGCATTCGCTCGAAAAATTGGTTTTCAATTTATCGTCCAACTCTTTTCCTTGCAGGTTTTCTTGGTTTTTACGCTATTGCAGGACCTTTAAGATCCATAGCAGTAGATGGGGCAATTTATAGAGGTGTAGATCATAGATCTCTTTTAACTTGGGGATGGGTAGGAGCACTTATTTTTTACTTATCATTTCTCTTGGGATTCTATTCTTTCCCTACAAGAATTAAATTAGCTCAGAAGAACTTCTGGAAGATCAAAAAGTTACACTTTTGGGGGTTAAGGCTTTGTCAAATAGGTTTTATTTCATATTCATTAGTTGTTGGAATTTTCTTCATTCTCGTATTAATTAACCCTATTTTTAGAGAACTAACACGGACAACTGGAACCGCTGGCAAAATTATTGATTTAGGATCTTTTAATAACTATTTTTCTTATGGTGTCAACTTACTAATACCTGGCAACTGTCTAATGATAATGGCCCTATTTAGAGGAAGCAAACAAACGCTAACTACAACAGCATGGTATATTGGAACATTAGGTTTATTTACCTCTTTAGGATTCCGTTACAGATTAGTTCTAATAATAATACCAACAATATTAGTTTGGTTAATGTCAAAGAAAAAGAAGCCATCATTATTATTTATTTCTTTTTTTCTTAGTCTCTTCCTGATTCTAAATGGATTAATTGGATTAGGAAGATTATACAGTCAAGGAATAAGTGTAGAAAGAATAATCAATAGGATAGATAACCAGGACTCACCAATTTGGGATAGTGTTTTCGAAGAATCAAGTGTGTTCTTAACCACATCCGCATTAATTGAACAAACTCCTGAAATAACCCCATATATAGGACCAGAACCTGTAATAAATACGTTATTATTTCCCATACCTCGTCAACTTATAAAATTCAAACCTACGGGTAAGTATCAAGAAGAAGCTGTAAAAATTATTTATGGTGACATACCAGGTAGCGGAGCAGCTTTCCTATGTTTTGGAGAATATTTTTTAATGGGAGGTTGGACAACCATAGTGCTAATAAGTTTTTTAATGGGCTGTGTTTTAAAAAAAATCTGGGCATGGTTTATTTCTCATCACAATGATCCATTTGCTCAATGTATATATGCATTAATATCTACCTTTCTTTATATATGGTTAAGCAGGGGTTATATGGCCCAATCTGCTTTGTTATTTTGTTTTTCAGTGGGTCCTATTCTTTTCTTCTATGGAAGCTGGAAGAGAACAATTAAACATAATTGATATTCTTCATCTTTCGCATGCTTTCGATATCAAAGATGGTGGGATTAGCACGTCTGTAAATCAACTTGTTTCCGCCCAAAAAAGCATTGAATTAAAGGTAAGTTGGGCTACTGGAAGTTCATTTCCTCCTCTTCAGCGTGACAAGCATCTAATCAATAAAGTAATCAAGTTAGACCCAAAAATCCTGCATCTTCATGGTCTCTGGAGAAGCCATACACGCATTGCTTCTCAACTATCCCAAAAAGGTCTGCCCTACATAATCGCACCTCATGGAATGGTAGATGCATGGTCTCTATCTCAATCAAAATTCAGGAAAAAGTTAGGTTGGAGAATTTGGGAAAAACGAGCTTTCAATGCAGCAGAGTGTATTCATGCCCTTTGTCCTGCAGAAGCTGATGCAATTAGAAAATTAATACCTGGGAAACCAATTGCTCTTATACCTAATGGGGTAGAGATTCCATCTGTAGGGAATAATAAAATGAACCTAAAGCTTCCTAAAGATTGGGATAATAAAATTCCTAAAGATGCTTCAATATTATTATATTTAGGTCGTTTCCATAAGAAAAAAGGGATTTACCAATTAATTGAGGCTTGGAAAGAGGTTGCAAATTTATCTTCTGGGAAAAAATGGTGGCTTTGTTTTGTTGGATATGGTCCAGATGAAGAAAACATGCAAACAAAGATCAAAGAATCTGATATACCTAGATGTTTAATTTGTGGTCCAGCATTTAATAAAGAGAAAAGTGATATTTTAAAAGCATCAACATCATTTGTTTTGCCTTCATTCTCTGAAGGTCTACCTATTGCTGCTCTTGAAGCAATGGCATATGGACTGCCTTGTTTATTAAGTAGTAGTTGTAATCTACCAGAAGCATATGAAAAAGGAGCCGCTATTAGTGCAGAGCCTGATAGCCAGAATATTGCCGAATCATTAAAAAAACTTTTTCTTTTACCTTCTCCTCAACTTAAATCAATGGGTGAAGCTGGTATTAAATTAGTTTCTTGTAATTATAATTGGAAAACAATTGGAGAACAAACAGAACATCTATATGAATGGATTAAGAGCAAAAATAATCCTCCAGATTTCCTCCAAACCTAAATGGTAAAAACTCATTTTCAGAGATTGGATTTATATAAACTTCCAACAAATAATCATCCTGGAGGTTCTTTCTTATTAAGAGGAATATGGTTAATAATTGCACGACCATTAGTTGCAAGTTGGTTGCCAGGAACTTTATGGAGAAAGTTTATTCTACGTTTATTTGGATCTAAAATAGGAATAGGAGGAAGAATTAAACCAAAATTACAGGTAACGTTTCCTTGGAAATTAAGAATAGGAGATCATTGTTGGATCGGTGAAAATATATGGATAGATAATATCGCAGAAGTAAATATTGGGAACAGGGTCTGTCTGTCACAAGGTAGTTATTTATGCACAGGTAATCACAACTATAAGTCTAAACTATTTGACCTATATATTAAACCTATCATCATAGAAGATAATTCATGGATTGCTGCTAAATCTATTCTTGCTCCAGGAACAATTATAGAAGAAGGCGCTATAGTATCACTAGGATCTGTTATCAGTGGTACCATTCCAAGTGGAATGATTGTGAAGGGTAATCCAGCCAAAATTGTAAGTGAACGTTAATGATTTCAATCAAAATAATTGTTCCTACTCTAAATTCATACTTACTGCTTCCAAGGCTAATTGGTTCACTTAAAGCTCAAACATGGAGAAATTGGAATTTGATATTTGTTGATGGTGAATCAAGTCCTGATCATGTTAATTGGATCAAATCAAGTTGTGAGGAAGATCAAAGATTAACTTGGGTAAAGCAATCCAATATGTCAAAGGGAATATTTGGTGCAATGAATGAAGGCATTAATAAATGTAATTCTGAAGAATGGTTATTGTTTTGGGGTTCAGATGATTGGGCAACTTCACCCAATGTTTTTGCAGATATAAATGAGTCATTAATAAGAATAAAACCAAATACTCCTGATCTAGTTATTTATCGAGGTAGGTATATAGATCGTGATAGAGGAAAGTTAAAAAGAAAAACTAGTTTCATCTCATCGACTAATAATCAAAAAATGTTATCTGGAAATACTTTCAGGAAGAAACTTTACTTTGGCTCCACTCCACCACATCAGGCTACTCTATTTGGACCAGGAGCATTATCTAAATTAAACCAATACTCAGAAAAATTTGATCTTGCTGCTGATCTAGATTACTTTCTCAAAATAAGTATCTCTAAAGAATTAAACATAATGGTTGTAGATAATGAAATTGTATACATCTCAGATGCTGGGATAAGTGGAATTCAGAGAAATAAGCGTCTTAAAGAAGTTCAAATTGCATATAAAAATTCATTTAAAAATAGCTGGTGGGTCCCTTTTATCTTTAGATATATAAAAAAAATATTTAGTTTGATTCCTATCGCTCAATGAAAATACATTTATTTGGAGCTACAACTCCTTCAGGCCAGGCACTAATCAATAATATATCTTTAAATTTTCCTGATTGGAAAGTTTATTCCTACTCAAGGTCTAAGACATCTAAATATATGTTAGATCTAAAAAAGCCTGATTCTTTTTTCCCAAATGATGATAGTCAAGATGGTTCTTACTGGGTGAGTTTTGCCCCAATTTGGATTTTGGAATCTTTTTTAAGAAACCTTTACATATATCAACAGGATAAATTAAAATATACAAAAAGAATAATAGTTTGTTCATCTTCATCAGTAATAACAAAAAGACTTGAAACAAATAAGTTTGACAAGAACTTAGTCAATCGTCTTAGAGAATCTGAAAAAAGTATTTTGCAAATATGTAATGAATTAGATATATCATGCAAAATAATAAGGCCAACATTAATTTATGGACAAGCAGGGAAATATAAGGATCGGAACCTTAGTCAAATTGTTAAATTAATGCGTCTATTTATTTTTTTGCCAATACCAAAAGATACAGGAGAGAGACAACCAATTCATGCTAAACAATTAGCCAATGTTTCTCTAAAGTTAATCCAAAACAGTAATGAATCAATTTCGAAAGAAAATAACGGTCAATTTATCAATTTAGGTGGAGACAGTACAATAAGTTACCAGCATATGCTCCTAGCACTACAGAATGCTTTACCAAAATCAGATCCAGGCAGAAAATGTTATTTAATCAGTATTCCTAATTCAATTTTTTTCTTTTTGGTGTCACCATTGTTATTGTTTTCACCTAAGATTTTTGCCGCGATAAAAAGAGTTTCTGCAAATCTTTCTGGATTTACTCCTTCACACAAGATCCTTAAGATAGAACCAGAAGAATTCCCTCTCAATCCAATAGCTAAGTAAATGTAAATCCATGAATTATTTTTCTTTTATTATCTGTATAGTATCAACAATTTTAAGTTGGCAATTAATTTATTGGTTAACACCATTTTTAAAACATTATTTAACAGATATACCAAACGAACGCAGCTCTCATATTATTCCTACCCCAAGAGGAGGTGGTATATCTTTTGTTCTGATATCGGCTATTGCAAGTGTCATAAATGGCATTGTTTTCAATGGATGGACACCAATGATTTGTCTATCCTTAATTTGCACGCCTCTTGCTATTATTGGATTAATTGATGATCGATTAGATCTACCCGCATGGATTAGATATGGAGCTCAACTCTTTACAGCCTTTATTTTAATTAAACAAAGTTCTCTACATCTTAGCTCGAATAATTATTTACCAGAGATTTTGATTACAGGAATACTTTTAATTGGATTAACTGCTGTAATAAATTTCATTAATTTCATGGATGGATTAGATGGCCTAGTGGCTGGATGTTTATTAGTAACCCTTTTCACTTCAGTAATCGTATTAAAAGGACCATGGGCTACATGGAGTCTATTAGGATCACTAATTGGTTTTCTTATTTGGAACTGGCACCCCTCAAAGATATTCATGGGTGATATAGGAAGCACTTTTCTAGGAGCTTTCCTTGGCGGAATAATACTTCAATCAAATGACTTAAAAGAGGCCGTAGGTCTTCTTTTAATTCCTATGCCCTTATTAATGGATGCCTTTATATGCGTCCTGCGACGTTTTGTAGCTGGACAAAATATATTCCAGGCACATCGCTTGCATCTATATCAACGTCTTTATCTGGCAGGCTGGTCAAAGTCAAATGTTTCCCTTGCATACATAACTGGATGTATTGCATTAGCAAGCTCCTTTCTACTACTAGGCCTTCAATGGGAAATCTACTTTGCAATTTTGCTAATATTAATTGGCATCTTTGTAGATAAAAATCTAGCCATTTCCTTTGAAGCTGCCACAAAATAAACTATCCCTAATAGCAATTGATGAGCAGGATAAATAAATTTATTAATGGTCTAGGAATTAAACCTGTGTACAGGCGGTTTTTGCTGGTTTTAATTGATTGCTTATTACTACCCCTATCGGTCTGGTTAAGTTTCTGGTTGCGTCTTGCAGACCCTTTTAGCCCTCAACTAGATCGCTCCCAATGGCTGCTTTTTACATCAATAATTTTTGGAGTTCCACTATATTATTTCACCTCTCAGTACAAAGGCCTAACTCGTTTCGTTGGGAGCACTTCTTTATATCAATTAGCAGGAAGAAATGGGTTATTGATAATTCTTTTGTTTTTATTTGGTGCATTTTTCCAACTTGATATGCCTCCTCGTACAAGTTGGTTCTTGTTGTGGCTCTTACTGACAGGATTTACAGGAACAATTAGAATTGGACTTCGTGATCTAATGCGAAATGGAATTAGAGCATTATTTCTAGGTATTGAAGTTAAACAAGATATTCAAATAAATAGAGTTGCTATATATGGAGCTGGGTCCTCAGGAGCTCAATTAAGTAACTCTTTAAAATTACGGGGGGGATACAACATAGTTACTTTTATAGATGATTCTCCTGATTTATGGTGGAGAACAATAAATGGAATACCTATAAAACCTCCTCAAGTATTAAATCAAATCATTGAAGAAATTGATCAAGTTTTAGTCGCGATACCATCACTAAATCGTAAAAGAAGGAGATTCATAATAGAGAATCTTCAACATCCTGGTATTTCAGTCTTAGAGATTCCTTCTGTAGATGATATTACAAGTGGAAGAGCAAGAATTGATAAATTACGTCCTGTTGCCATTGAAGATCTTCTGGGTCGAGATAGCGTGCCACCAGATCCAAGTTTATTAGGCCCTGGAATATCAAATGCGACAATTTGTATTACTGGTGCAGGAGGATCAATTGGTTCTGAATTATGCCGGCAAATAATTAAACTAAATCCTAAGAAATTAATTCTTATTGATAATAGTGAGCCAAGCCTTTACAAAATAAACAATGAATTAAATTCAAATGAATTATCTCGAATTGAGATATCTGCCTTACTAGGAAATACTTTGGACGAATCATTAATAGAGAAAGTCTTCAGAGATCATGAAGTGGAAATACTCTTTCATGCTGCTGCTTACAAGCATGTCCCTCTAGTGGAAGAGAACCCACTTGAAGGCATCAAAAACAATGTAATCTCTACGCAAGTAGTTTGCAAACTGGCTGAAAAGTATAATCTTCGGCAAGTAATTTTCATCTCAACAGACAAAGCAGTAAGACCAACAAGTGTTATGGGTGCTTCAAAGCGTCTAGCAGAACTAGTAGTTCATGCCTATTCAGAACAATCTGCAAAAGAGGCAAAGTTATCTAACACAACTAAAACCCTCTACTCAATGGTTCGTTTCGGAAATGTACTTGGATCGTCAGGATCAGTTGTGCCTCTTTTTCGCAAGCAAATATCTAAAGGTGGTCCCGTTACACTCACTCATCCAAAGATGACTAGATATTTCATGACCATTCCTGAAGCAGCACAATTAGTCATTCAATCTGGGGTACTTGCAGAGGGTGGAGATGTATTTTTACTGGATATGGGTGAACCTGTAAGTATTAAATATTTAGCAGCACAAATGATTCGTTTAAGTGGCTTCACCGTGAAAGATGATCAAAATCCTGAGGGTGACATTGAAATCGTTTCAACTGGATTAAGACCTGGTGAGAAGCTATTTGAAGAACTACTGATTGATGCAAAATCACAACCTACCAAGCACCCACTTATTTATCGAGCTATAGAAAATTCATTACCAGAAAGTTATCTATTGCCAAAAATTGATAAGCTTTTAGTTTCATTAAACAATAAGAAAACGAAGGAAGCTCTAGATCTATTAAAAGAACTTGTTCCAGAATGGGAAAAGAGAAAAAAAGAATTAAACTAAACACAATCAAACAAAAAATGAACGCATCTATCAAAAACATCTGTTGTATTGGAGCAGGATATGTAGGTGGACCTACTATGGCTGTCATTGCAGATAAATGTTTAGATATTAGTGTCCATGTGGTTGATATCAACCAAAAGAGAATTGATGCCTGGAATCAAAGTGATTTAAATAATCTCCCAGTCTATGAACCTGGTCTTGCAGAAATAATTGAACGTACCAGAGATAGAAACCTATTTTTTTCAACAGAAGTAAATTCTGCAATATCTAATGCAGATATGATATTTATCTCTGTAAATACTCCCACTAAAACAAAAGGAATCGGTGCGGGTAAAGCCAGCGATCTAAGGTGGGTAGAAGCCTGTGCCCGTCAGGTGGCCAAAGAAGGAAGAAATCACACAATAGTCGTTGAAAAAAGCACCCTGCCAGTTAGAACTGCTGAGACAATAAAAAAGATACTATCTTCTGCAAATCAATCTTCAAATAAGTCTAGTACTTTTTCAGTGCTTTCTAACCCAGAGTTCCTAGCAGAAGGAACAGCCATAAATGATTTAGAGAACCCAGATCGCGTTTTAATTGGGGGAGATGATGATAGTTCTATTAAGGCATTAGCAAATGTATATGAACATTGGGTATCAGCAGAAAAAATTCTCAAAACAAATCTTTGGAGCAGTGAACTATCAAAACTCACTGCAAATGCATTTCTTGCTCAGAGAATAACTTCTATCAACTCAGTAGCAGCAATATGTGAAGCAACAGGTGCTGACGTAAGAGAAGTATCCCTAGCAATTGGTAAAGATTCGAGAATTGGCTCAAAATTCTTAAATGCAGGTCCAGGATTTGGAGGAAGTTGTTTTAAAAAAGATATTTTGAATCTAGTTTATTTATGCAGATATTTTGGCTTAGAAGAAGTAGCAAGATATTGGGAAATGGTAGTAACACTAAATACTTGGCAGCAAAAAAGAATTTCACAATTAACGGTAAATAATTTATTTGGAACTATTACAGGTAAAAAGATTGCAGTATTAGGCTTTGCCTTCAAAGCAAATACGAATGACACAAGAGACTCTCCTGCTATTCAAATAATAAATGAACTATTAGAAGAAGGAGCTCAATTATTTATTCATGATCCAAAAGTCAATGAAGGACAAATTGTTCAAGATCTCAAAAGAGACTCATCTAAATGTCTCGAATTAGCAAATTCAAACGGGGGATGGGTTTATGCTTCAACAATTGATTCAGCAGTAGAAAATGCTGATGGATTATTAATTCTGACAGAATGGCCAGAATATAGAGAATTAGATTGGGAAAATATTTCGAATCTAATGAGGCCACCAGCTTGGGTGTTTGATGCTAGATCTGTAACAAATCCATCCGAAATAAGAAAATTTGGATTAAACCTTTGGAGAATAGGTGATGGTTCAAATCAAGAATTAATTTAAATACTGAAAAATGCCTAATTTATCTAATGGTTTAAATTTAATAATGTTTCAATAGAGGCAATGGATCTACAGGAGAGATTCCCCATGGTCCAAAGACAAAAAAGGAAGCGGAGAAAATATAAATCATTATTCTTAATTTATGGGGAACAATCAACGAATTCTCGCTAGCGGCTAGTATAAATAATAAATTAAAAGAAATTGCAGATGAAGCTAAAAATCTAGTACTATCGCATGCAAGGAAAGATAAAAATAAAGGTGCGAAATTTATCAACTTAATTAATATCGGTAATCTAACACAAGTAAATGTTATAAATAATATAAATAGATAGTAAGTAGTCACAACATAATGCCCACCTAAAAATCTACTAGGAGTGAGAAAGTTTAAAGCAAAGTCTATATTTTCCTTTAAAGACCAAGTTAATTCCATAGGCATTGATCCAATCAACTCATTATGTACTCCTTGCAAATACAAATTAAGATCCTCTTGTGTTGATTCATAGCGCCCAAAACAGATCAGCATGAATCCAACAAATAGAGGTATTGTCAATATCGGAAAAACTTTCTTTATTTTCAAAGAGTTATTAATCCTATATTTATAAAAGTAAAAGCAAACAATTAGTGGAGAATAAAAAAGCAAGGAAGCTTCATGAATTAAAAGCTGTATTGAAATACTTAAAGAAACAATCGCTGCATTAATTAGGTAAGAGTAAGAATTAGATCTAAGAGATATAAGTGTGAGTAGAGTAAGCATCAAACACCACAAGTCCATTCTTCCAACGTCATATCCAAGTCTTAAGAATAAAACAGGGCTAAAAAGAAATAAAGAATAAAATAAGAGCTTATTGCTTATACTCCAATTCTCAAATGATGCTTTACATAATCTCCAAAACAATATGCCAACAATTATCGAGACAAATAAATGAGCAACTATAACTAATATAGAAGGAGAAAGTAATTGAGAAATATTTGATAATCGAAATATGCTTCCAACAAATCCTCTCTTTATAAATCCTAAGTCAAAATAATTAATATAATAATAACCTTTAATCCATGTAGAGATTGAATCAATTGATCGAAAAGGAGGTATTGCTGGAATTACTAGTAGGGGAAATGAAAGCAAGCAAAAAACATTTTCTATAGAAAGATTGTAAAATAATTCTCTCTTGATAATATTTTTGGTCATTTTATACCAATCCATTCCAAAGGCATAAGACCATTAAAGCCCCAGCAGCCTTCACCTGAAAGAATGCGTATATTTGGATATACAACTATCTTATTATTAAATGGGGACAACCAAGCTCCCCACCAGCTAAAAGTACTATTTGTAATTATAAAATAAGAGCATTTTGACATTAACAATAAATCATAGATCGAATTTTGCACTGAAAAATTATGCTCTAGCAAAGAATATCTCCCGATGGGAAACAAGTTTACAATATTTGGGCTAACTGTACTGTCGGAAAAAATAAAATAATGTGGGTTAATAACTTTTGACTCAATTAGTGAAATAGCATTTTTATAATAACTGAAACCTCTTTCACTTGTAGAAAAATTATTCTCTATAGAGAAATTCCTGACATGCACTGCAACAGAATTTTCCTTAGAGATTCTGTTCAAGAAGGAGCTATTTAAATAATCACTTGGTGATCTAATTAGCAACTCAGAGCGTAAAATATTTTCAATATCAGAAAAGTATGATTCACTTTGCCAATATCCTTCAAAAAAAATTTGGCCCGTAAATCTGAAATCTAATATTCTAGGATCAAAATCCATATTCCTCTGGCATATATAATTTTTAGAATTAAATGGAACAATAGCATTTACAAATTTCAATCCTTTCCTTCTGAGTCTTAAAAGAATATGATCTAATTTATTATTATCAATAGTTTTAGGAGGCTTTAGCAAGCTATCAAGTAAATATACTCTCTTATACTTAGAATCATTTTTAAAGCCTTGAATTGAATCAACTAAAATATTTGCATTATTAACTTTTGCGAGTCTACGTGCAGCAGAAAAAGTAAATAATTGGTTACCTAATCCTCCTTGTAATTTTACAATGATGGTACTCATCTTAAAATCACATATTATCTAATTTAATTTTCATTTGCTCAGCGATATCATTCCAGTCATTTCTCTTAGAAATGTATTCCCTACACCTTTCACCCATAAGTGTTAACTCTTCAGGAGATGTATCAACTAACTCCTCAATTGCTGTTGACAAACTATTAACTGTAGGGGAAACATACCAACCAAGTCTCTTGCTTTTAATAGCTTGCCATGGTGTAGAGGTTGTAGTTATTACAGGCAAACCCCATCGCATTGCCTCAGCTATTGCAATCCCGAATCCTTCACTATAAGAAGGAAGTATAAATGCAGATGCTTCTTTAAATGCCGTAATCTTTTTCTTACCATAACAAGCGTCTTTTAATTTTACTTTTGATTTCAAATTGTGTTTATCAATCAGTCTTTCCAATTCAGAAATATAATCTGGTGATCCTGACCCTATTATTTCACATTCCCATTCTTTTAAATCAACATTCGATAAAGACTCAATTAAAATATCTAATCCTTTAATCGGATCTAATCTAGATATAAATAATAATTTCCTAGGTGAATTTCTATATTTAATCTCCTTATAATCTGATGAAAACTCAGTAGTAGGTATGCCTTCTGGTATATGAATTATTTTTTTTATTTGTAAATCAAGCCCCTTCAAAGTCTTATATTCTATATCAGATATTGCATGAACAGCATCACATTTCTCCATTAATTTCTTTTCTATAAAAAAGAAAGACAAGTCTTTATATATTTTTTTAACTTTTCTTGCACGAGGCTCCAACATTCCCGCTGGAGATATTATTAAAATTTTATCTTTATTTCTCTTTTTCCACCTAAAAGCACTCCAACTTGTTTGCCTCCATAAACCTTTTAAATACAAAATATCTGGTTTATGAGCCTCTATTTCTTTCAGTAATTGCCAAGTGATTGGATACGTCCTAAAACCAAATTTTGGCAGCCTAATAATTTTTAGATTGGGAGGAATTTCAAAATCATTTTCAATTTTATCTTCATAGGATTGTATTTGAGAAATAATGACATGATTATGATCTTTATATTGATTCGCAAGCGTTATAGCCAAATGTAAAGTTGCGACAGCAATTCCACCTGATCTAAGACCTAAAGATTCTGTTAGAAATAATATTTTCATTTATTGTCTAATCTAAAAAACAATCTTTTACAGATGTTCGAAAAGAAACTGTAGATTAATCATGAACTAATCATAAAGTGAAAAAAGAAGAAGGCTTGTAATTAAAGATTTTACTACTACATGATCAATAGATTCACTATTGAATTCCTCATAAAATTGAAATTTGAGTCGATCTTATGGAGCCAAGCGGATTTGAACCGCTGACCCCCTGCATGCCATGCAGGTGCTCTACCAGCTGAGCTATGGCCCCTTAATTAGATTTGGCAGTAATTGGATTGATCAAGAACAATATCCTAATACCTCATTGTTGCTTTAGAAAAATCCATTCTCTTTGATTAAGAGAGAGATAGGCAGGCCCCATGAAAACAGGTAATTTGCAAAGCCAATGATGGGCTTAAGAAGAATTACTATAGAGTATTAGGAGGTTCTAACCTCAGGCTAATTCATAACCAGAACAAGATTATCATCAAAATTGTCGAGTCAAATAAGAAACAATTAACAAAGCAAATAAGCTGCACATATTATTTTTATACAAAAATGAACATTAATGAAATTCAAATATTTTTGACTAAAAGTGTTATCAATTCTATCAAGAGACAACTATGAAATCAATATCATCCTGGGCTAAACAAGAATTATGCCTGTCGCCATACAGCCAAGAGTTTGCCCTGAACCTCAAGAAATTCGGAATCAATTTCTATAGGATCATAGGCAGGGTTTGCCGCTTCTAGTATTACCTTAGAACCCTTACGATAAAAGTGTTTTAAAGTTGTTCCAGAACCTGGAACAAGAGCACTTACCACAGTTCCATTTCTTAATCCAGAACAATCTGAAACTGGTTCCATCAAAACAATATCTCCATCAGCGATACAAGAATCAACCATAGAATCGCCATTTACTGTCAAGGCAAATATTCCTCTTGTTTTAAGGACAGAAGTCAAATCAAGTGTTTCTTGAACATCATCAAATGTCTCAACTAATCCACCTGCTGCGATAGCCCCTAATACAGGCACACCAGAGAAAGAATCTCCAATCAATTGCAAAGTTCTTGCCTGACCTTCTTGCCACTTGATCCAACCTTTTTCTTGCAAATGGCGCAATCTACTTTGTATAGGAGCAGGGGATCTCAACCCCATTCCTTGCATCATTTGACGAATAGAAGGGCTATGGTGCTTTGTAGAGATGTAGTCAGATAGCCATTCATAAAGCTCTTGTTGCGCTGGTGTAAGAGATTCATTTGGCATCAATCTTCCGGCAATTCATTTGTTCTACAATACATATGTACCGCTTACAGGCGATTCTCGCAAGAGCTAAAGGCCGCCGAGCAGAGCGCATAAAAGAGACTGCTGTACATGCAATCTGTTTTCAGCTTGATCAAATACTCGACTGGAATTACCTTCTAAAACAGCATCAGTTATCTCTTCTCCTCTATGGGCAGGCAAACAATGAAGAATGATGGATTCTTTATCAGCCTGGGAAAGTAACTCTTCATTTACACAAAAATCTTTAAATACTTTTTTCCTCTCAATTTGCTCCTTCTCTTGCCCCATAGATGCCCAAACATCTGTATATATAACTTGAGCTCCTTTAATAGAAGCTACAGGATCATTGGATAAAGTAATTGTTGCGTCAAATTGTCTTAAAGAATTAGCCTTTTGAACTACAGATGATAAGGGCTCAAATCCCTTAGGAGAAGCTATTCTAATGTTAACTCCTAAAATAGCTCCACAAATCATTAAAGAGTTTGCAACATTATTTCCATCTCCTATATAAGTAATAGTCTGACCCTTAATTTCCCCAAAGGATTCTTTAATTGTCATAAAATCAGCCAGCATTTGACATGGATGTTCCAAATCTGTCAATGCATTAATTACTGGGATAGAAGCCCAGTTAGCATAATCAATAAGCTCATCCTGGGCAAAGGTTCTAACTGCCAAAACATCACAATATCGACTCATAACTCTTGCAGTATCTTTCAAAGGTTCGCCTCTTCCCAACTGTGATACTTGAGGATTTAAATCTATTGTTTGGCCACCCAATCTAGCCATGGCCACTTGAAAACTAACTCTTGTTCTAGTTGAAGCCTTCGTGAAAATTAAACCTAAAACTCTATTACCAAGATCAATTCTTCTTTCATTATTCTTTAACTGAATTGCTAAATCAAGGAGAGCGGTCATCTGATCAAAATTAAGATCAGATGACGAAAGAAAATCCAAGCCTTGAAGAGAGGCTAATTGTCCTGAGATACTATTAGAAATTTTATTCATCTGAATAATTCTCTTAGATTTATTTTCCAGAAAAACATTATTTTTAAATTGTAATTAGCCTATATAACTTCTTTAGGCATTGAACTTGAATCAAGCATTTCTTTTAATTCATCTCCTTCTATAACTTCTTTATCAAGAATCTGTTTAGAGATGCTTTCAAGAAGAGGAAGATTATGCCTCAAAATATTCAATGCATTTTCATGTGCATTATCAACTAAACTCCTTACCTCTTTATCAATAGCCTGAGCTGTTTGATCACTAACTGCTCTCCTAGGATTGTTATTTCCACCAAGGAAAGATCCACCTCCTTGCTTGTCATAAGCCAATGGACCCAATATTTCACTCATTCCGTAAGTACCGACCATTTGCTCCGCTAAATCGGTAGCTCTTTGTAAATCGTTAGATGCACCAGTAGTAATTTTTCCAAAAACTATTTCCTCCGCAGAGCGCCCCCCCAACAAAGTAGCAATTTGACCTTGTAATTCTTCTTTAGAGTTTAAGAACCTTTCTTCTGTAGGCAATTGGAGAGTATATCCAAGAGCACTCATCCCTCTAGGAACAATTGAAATTTTTGCAACCTTGCTACCGCCTGGCATTAAATGTCCAACAATCGCATGTCCAACTTCGTGATAAGCAACTACTTTCTTTTCATCATCTTGAAGTACCCTACTTTTCTTCTCTAAACCTGCAACTACTCTTTCAATAGCTTCATTTAAATCTTGCTGTTCTACAGCACTTCGTTTATTTCTAGCAGCTAATAAAGCAGCCTCATTAACCATATTTGCCAAATCTGCTCCTGCAAATCCACTTGTTGCTTGAGCGATACGATCTAAATCAATCCCATCAGACAGCTTTACCTTCTTTGTATAAATTTCAAGGATTGTCTTACGACCAGAGAGATCAGGTCGATCAACTAAAACTTGTCTATCAAATCTACCTGGACGAAGAAGCGCAGCATCAAGCACTTCTGGTTGATTTGTTGCTGCCAAAACAATTACAGGCTTGTCCGCTGAGGAGAAACCATCCATTTCTGTCAATAATTGATTTAGGGTTTGTTCCCTTTCATCATTACCTCCCACAACGCCCATAGATCCAGAACGACTTTTTCCTATAGCATCAAGCTCATCAATAAAAATTATGCAAGGAGCTTTTTTCTTTGCCTGTTCAAATAAATCCCTTACTCTTGCCGCTCCTGCACCTACAAACAATTCAACAAACTCCGAACCAGAAATAATAAAGAAAGGAACCTCTGCTTCACCTGCTACAGCTTTAGAAAGCAATGTTTTACCCGTACCAGGAGGTCCAACTAATAAAACTCCTTTAGGAATTCGAGCACCAATATCGGTATATCTTTGTGGTTTCTTTAGAAAATCTACAATCTCAGTCAATTCATCTTTAGCCTCATCAACGCCTGCAACATCTTCAAAAGTAATTCTTGACTCTTCATCCGGTACATAAACTTTCGCTTTACTTTTAGTAAAACTAAGAGCTCCTTGAGCTCCTCCACCTCCCATACTTCTACGCGCGAAGAATTGAAGTACAAGAATGAAAATCAAAGGGGGTACAACCCAGCTTAAAATTGTAGTAAATATATTTGGCTTCTTCGGAGGAGCTGCAGCAAATTCAACCCCTTTGCTTTCTAACCTCTGAGGTAAATCCATATCAAAGATAGGAGTGGTTGCCAATACTGAGGGAGCTCCTTCTTGAGGCGCTGAAAGCTCATATCTAATCTGTTCTTGAGTTATATAAGCTCTTTTTACTTCTCCATCATTAACCTGGTTTATAAATAGTGAATAAGGAACTCGGGGTACTTGTATATTTTGATTAGGTAAAAAGCTACTAAATAACAACAACGCTCCAAAACCAATTAGGACTATGTTAATAATCCCAAAACGTCGATTCGGTTGATTTTCGTCTTGTCGAATCGCCATTGAAAAAACACTGTAATGGTTTCTAAATTAAACAAGTATCGTCCAAATCGTTTGAGATTTCTGGCGAAAGAACCGAACGTAAACCAAACTTAGTAAAAGAGCCCCTAATTGAACAGCATATTAAAGAGAAAATCATTTCCTCGTCTTTGAAAATGTAAATTATTTAGCTGTATAACTTGGCTCATTGAATCAAAGCCAAAGTCAGCTGATGGGGTCATCGAAGGAATTCCACCCAACAATTTAGGAGCTAAAAAGACATATATTTCCTGAACACAATCTTGCCTAATAGCCTCAGTAGCTAAATTTGCTCCACATTCCCAAAGGACCCGATTACAACCTTTTTTCGCTAACTCAATAACTAAGTTTCTAGGTTCAGTAGAACTAAGTTCTAAGAATTCAGGCCCTTTTTTAAAAGCTTGGAAATCTTTAGGTAAACAGTTGGGTTGAGGCCCATGAGCAACAAGTGTTTCAGCTATAGAGGTATCCATCAATTTTGAATTTTTGGGTAGATTTAAGCTGTTAGTTAAAACAACTCTTTTTGGCTCAGGTTTCGCAATACCTCTAGTTGTTAGCAATGGATTATCGGCACGTACTGTTCCTCCTCCAACAATAACTGCATCGCATTTTGCACGAAGTCTATGAACAAACTCTCGAGACCCTGGTTGACTAATCCATTTACTTTTTCCATTGGGTAAAGCAGTTCGCCCATCTAGACTCATTGCCCATTTCAAAATGCCCCAAGGACGGCCATTCTTAACCCTAAATAGAAAAGCTCTGTTTTGCCATTTAATTTCTTCTTGCAAAATACCAGTAATAACTTCAATCCCAGCCTCCTTTAAAAGCGATATGCCTTTACCAGAAACTCGTGGATCAGGATCTAACAATCCAACTACTACTCTCTTAATGCCTGACTTCAAAATTGCATCAGTGCATGGAGGGGTCTTTCCAAAATGGCAACAAGGTTCAAGAGTGACAATAAGAGTACCTCCTTTTGCTTGTTCCCCTGATTGATTCAAGGCTTCTATCTCGGCATGTGCTCCACCTGCATAAGCATGAAAACCTTCTCCAATTAAATTTTGATTAGAGTCTAAAATCACTGCCCCCACAAGAGGATTAGGACTAGTACACCCATCTGAAATTGAGGCAAGATTAATCGCTCTTTGCATCCATGGAGTCCAATATGAAAAGGAGATAGGTTTCTCTGAATTCACAAAACCTCCGAGAAAAGAAAAGAAAACACTTTTACCAGAAAGCAAAATACCTATTGATTTACAAGACTGAAGAGTTTTTACACAGACTGACTTTGTTCAGAATCAAGTAATGCATCCAAAGTCACTGCAGAACGAACTAGGGCCTGATACTGATTAAGAATACGCTTATTCCGATCCAACCAGCTTGCAGGATCATGTCCTTTTTGGAGATTTGTTGCCTTATCTAAGCTTGGGGCATCACAGTCCATTAATTCCAAATCATCTTGCTGATGGATAAGCGCAATCAAAAGTTCATGCAAACGTTGCCTTCTGACTACATATTGATCTATTGGTTTTTTTGAATCTTCCACAGATTTCTAGAATTACATGAAGTTCATGATCAATTCAATTAAAACCTTTTTTCGTCTTTCGGAAGGTACTTTGATGAGAAGAGAAAACTAATTACATGAATAAAAGATCTAATGCTATTCATGTAATAGGAATAGATGCCTCTGGTTTCTATGGACTTACCTTAAAACAAATAGAACTTCTACGTTCAGCAAAAAACATTGCCGCCCCCAATCGAGTATTGAAAAGTTTCTCAAGCTGGTGGAACAACAACAAATTCGGTAAAGAAAAACCAATAATCTTGAGCAGTGACAAACCAATTGAATTAATTGACATCCTTAGAAAAGAAGATGGAGAAACAGTTTTACTTGCAAGTGGCGATCCTTTATGGTTTGGAATTGGAAGATTGCTTTCCGTACATCTACCAAAAGAAAGACTTCACTTTTATCCAGCAGCAACTTCTCTTCAACTTGCTTTTTCCCGATTAGGCCGTTCTTGGCAAGATGCAACATGGATAAGTATTCATGGTAGAGATCCATATGAATTAGCCAATCGCTTACGTCAAAATCCTAAGGCACTTGTTGTTCTAACTGATCCCAAAAGAGGAGGAGCAAAGGAAGTTCAAAAAGTGCTGAAGGATGTTGAATTAGAAGATAGTTATGAGTTTTGGATATTTGAGGAACTAGGACATCCTGAAGAAAAGGTGCAAAAGATAGTTCCTAATCAAAAAATATCAAGTGACCTAAATCCCTTTCATCTTGTAGTGCTTCTTAGGGCGAAGCCTAAGAGAAATAATCCACTTCCTTTTTTTGGAATTGAAGATGGATCTTTTATGCAGTATGAAGATCGTCCAGGGCTTATGACAAAAAGGGAAATAAGAGTACAAATTCTTGCAGATCTTGACTTGCCGGAAGAAGGAGTGATCTGGGATATTTGCGCAGGTGTAGGAAGTATTGGATTAGAAGCTCTCAGATTAAGGCCTAAGCTAAAATTAGTTGCTATTGACCGAAGAATTGGTTGCAAGGAACTTATCAAAGCCAATGCACAGATACTTAATGTAGAGCCAACTACAATTTTTGAAGCAGAAGTTCTAGAAACATTAAGTGGAAATCAATTATCTAAAAACCTGTTAAATCCAGACAGAATGATATTAGGGGGAGGGGGATCTAAAAAATTAATTATATTGGAAGAACTTTTGAAGAATCTTAAACCTGGTGGGATCATTGTTATCCCCTTGTCGACAATTGAATCGATTAGCGAGGTGGAAAAAATTATGAAGTCATTTGATTTATTAGTTAGCATCAAAAGTCATCAAGCCTATAGAGGCGTTTCTCTTGGAGAAGGTACTCGCCTAGCCCCAATGAATCCTGTCTTTATAGTTAAAGGAACCTACAAATAAAGACAGATTTGTTGTCACGATCTTTCTGGTTTAGCTACATGAGGTAAACCCCACCCCAATTTATTTCTCAAGACCTGAAAAAACTCATGATCAGATAAACGAACAAATTTAACTGGATGATCACTCCTTCTAATCAAAACTCTGTCTTCAGGC
This sequence comes from uncultured Prochlorococcus sp., assembly GCA_902587615.1. Classification (GTDB taxonomy): domain Bacteria; phylum Cyanobacteriota; class Cyanobacteriia; order PCC-6307; family Cyanobiaceae; genus AG-402-N21. The sequence continues at coordinate 4,374 of CACILY010000016.1, read as the reverse complement.
CATACATAACAACCTGCGCTACCATCAACAACCATCATTAATCTTTCAGGAGTTGCTGGGAAAACAGTAACTGGCTCTCTATCACTAAAAACAAGAGCTCTCGATGCAAGCGAATGTGGAGCAATCGGAGTTAACTGTAAGACTGGACAATCAGGAGTAATGACTGGCCCTCCTGCACTAAGCGCATAAGCTGTTGAGCCCGTTGGGGTAGAAAGAATCACACCATCTGCAGATATATCGACAGGAGCATGTCTGCCTATTGATATTTCAAAATGACACATGCTCGTAAGTGGCTCTCGATGCAATGCCATTTCATTGAGACAAAGAACCTCCCAACGTCGTTGATCTCCCCGCATTACGCTTATAACAAGACTACTTCTCTCTTCTAACTCCCAATTATTATCAAGAACCTGCTTTAAAGCCCTATCCAAGTCAGCCAAATAAGCTTCGGTTAGAAATCCTAAATGTCCAGTATTTATTGTAAGAATTGGGACTTGAACAGGTGCTGTTTGCCTTGCCGCAGAAAGTACTGTGCCATCGCCTCCAAGGACAATAGCTAAAGACATCGATGAATCAAAACCTTCGGGAACACAAGCGTTATACCCAAGAGTTCTCATGTGTTGATCTGGATTAGCAAAACCAACCATGCCCCCTGAACTACTAGCCCTTACAACTTCGTGACCACAATCTTCCAAACTATTCTGGATCTTACGTGCGGCAGCAACCGCATTCTCCTTGCCATCATTAACGATCAGTCCTACTAGCGGCACCGATCGCACAAAACATACAACTTAATCATATTAATAAGATTTGAGATATTTTCCCGAATATAAACGAAGCCTAAAGAAAGATAACTGAAATCTGGATTGATTAAAACTGCTCTAAAAATCTTAAATCACTTGTGAAAAGTCTTCGAATATCGTCTATTTCATGTCTAACCATACAAAAACGTTCTACACCTAAACCAGCTGCAAATCCAGTGCATCGGTCCGAATCAATACCCATACCTTCTAAAACAGCCGGATCGACCATGCCACACCCCATAACTTCCAACCATTTTCCTTGCCACTTAACATCTACCTCAGCAGAAGGTTCGGTGAAAGGGAAATAACTTGCCCTAAATCGAACAGGTAAATCTCCAAAGAATGCCTGTAAAAAAGCCATTACTGTTCCTCGAAGATGGCTAAAATCCAATCCTTCATCGATAGCCAAAACTTCAATCTGATGAAAAACTGGCGAATGAGTTGCATCTACAGCATCTCTTCGATAAACCCTGCCTGGAGAAATAATTCGGACTGGAGGTGGATTATTTTCTAAAAATCTAATTTGAACTGGAGAAGTATGGGTTCGCAACAATAAATTATCCTCTAAGTAAAAAGTATCCTGCATATCTCTTGCAGGATGATTCTCTGGAATATTTAAAGCCTCAAAATTATAAAAATCATTTTCTACTTCTGGCCCTTCAACGACTTTATATCCCAAACCAGTAAAAAGATCAATGATTTTTTCAGTTGTAGTTATCAATGGATGGCGGTGTCCTTGTGGGATACCAATTGCAGGAGCTGTTACATCTATCGTTTCTCTATCAAGCAATTGATTTAAAGCTTGTTTTTTAAGAATCTCCTGTCGTTTCGAAATTAAATCAAGTAAATAATGCTTTAGAGAATTTGCTTTCTGACCAATTACTGGTCTTTCCTGATCAGAAATCTTTCCCATTAATCCAAGAACAGCTGAAAGTCGTCCTTTCTTTCCCAGAAAACTTATCCTTAATTGTTCTAATAATTCTTGATTTAAAGCTTCTTGAATATCTTTCTCAGCATCTTTTTCGATGAGAGAAAGCTCGTCTAAAAGCTTATTAAGGGATACTGTTGAGCTCACGGCAAAAAGATCTCAAATAGAGACTTGATTAGCCGTCAATAATACTTCCAAATCAGGACTTCTTGAAGCAATGAATCCCTTAAAAATCCTAATTAGTAATGATGATGGAGTGTTTGCAGAAGGGATTAGGACTCTTGCCTCGGCTGCTGTCAATAGAGGACATCTAGTGACTGTGGTATGTCCTGATCAAGAACGTTCGGCAACAGGTCATGGTCTCACATTGCAATCTCCGATAAGAGCAGAGCGAGCAGATGAATTGTTTGCTAAAGGTGTAATTGCTTGGGGATGCAGTGGCACTCCAGCTGACTGTATAAAACTTGCCCTAAACGAACTTCTGGATGATAAACCTGATTTAATTCTTTCAGGAATTAATCATGGGCCCAATCTTGGCACAGATGTTTTTTGTTCTGGAACAGTAGCAGCTGCTTTAGAAGGAACTCTAGAAAACATTCCTTCTTTAGCTTCTAGCATTGCAAGCTTCCAATGGAGGGAGTTTAAGTTTGCGGGAGAACTGACAATGAATATTGCAGAAAGAGCACTATCACAAAATTGGCCGAAGGGACTACTCCTAAACCTAAATATTCCTCCATACCCAGCCGAGCAAATTAAAAAGACAAAGTGGACTCGACTTTCAATAAGGCAATATCAAGAGCAATTTAGTAGAAGGAAAGATCCAAGGGGAAACACTTACTTTTGGATGGCAGGAGAAGCAGTTAAGGATCTCAGCTCAGCAGGAGATGGACCACCTAAATGGCCAAGCGATGTTGCTCAAATTGAAGACAGAGGTTCTTCGATTACACCTATCCAACCAGATTTATTCTGGAGAGGCTCGATAAATGATTTACCAAAACTTTAAATTGAATAAAATTTTTTAATTAACTTCTAAATATTCTTTGAAGCAGCCAAAGTGAAAAGATCAACCCAATTAAATGCGCAAATAAGACTTGAGTGTTGCTCAAAACAGATAACATTTCCAAAGAAGTTATTGGATAATTTTCCATAGCCCTCATTCCAGCACCAATAGAAATACCTGGTGCCTGCATAGAGGCTTGTACAAAAAGAGCACCTGCTAAAGATTGATAACCAATAGAAGAAAAGATCAAACCCAACAAATCTGCAATCAGTCCTCTCTTCAATAGTCGACTGGTTTCTCCCCTGCTAGGCCTTGCAGGGCTCCCAATCGCCCTACCAGCTTTTACTATTAACCATCCCTGCCATAAGCTATATAACAATAAGAAGAAAGCGAGAGTTGTTAAAGACAACCCTGGTCCTAGCCCCAAAGCTTTCCCTGAGTTTCTAGCTAGGCTGCTTCCAACATTGTTAAAAAGCAACACTCCAATAACCACAACTCCCAAAATTGTCTGAATCCAAAAGCGAACCCAGCCCATTCGTCGCATTCCCAAAGAAAGCAACTGGAAATCAAGTTGATCTGCCATCAGGATATATATGGCGGTATATCAAACTTGCCACTTAAACGAGCAATTTGCACGTCTATCTTGATTCCACTCTGCTCTCCTAAGCAAGCAAAAGTTCCTACAGCCTTAGCTCTAGGAACTTTTGATGGTCTTCATGCTGGACATCTTCAAGTAATTAAAGCAATCACAAAAGAAGGACCAGGTGTCCCAACTGTCGTCAGCTTTTGGCCACATCCTAGAGAAATACTTTTTGGAGAATCACGCCTAAGACTTAACTTGCCTGAAGAAAAAACGTCCCTATTAGAACCATTAGGTATTAAACAACTTGTTTTAATTCCATTTGATCTGAATCTGGCTTCATTAGATGCTGAAACATTTATACAAGAAATACTCATCAAAACTCTTAAAGCACGAAGAATTGCAGTGGGAGCGAATTTTCGCTTCGGAAGGAATAGACAAGGAGACTCACTAGCATTAAAAGAAATAGCGGCAAAATCTAAAATTGATGTATCTATAATTCCAATTCTTGAAGATTCTCAAGGAAGAATGAGTAGTAGTCGAATTCGTCACGCTCTTAAAGAAGGGGAACTTAAAACTGCAGCAAAGCTTTTAGGACGTCCATATAATTTTCGAGGAATAGTTGTAAAGGGTAAAGGCCTGGGACGCAAACTAGGTTGGCCTACAGCAAACCTAGAAGTTAATGGCAGAAAATTTCTTCCAGGGCTTGGTGTTTATGCCGCTTGGGTATGGGAAGAAACAAAACAGCTACGTTTACCTGCTGTAATGAACCTAGGACCGCAACCAACAATCAATCCTCACTCTCCCTCAGCAGTGGAGGTCCACTTATTAGATCAAAATATTGAACTTCTTGGCAAAGAATTAATTGTCGAACCATTAAAAAGACTTAGAAATCAGCAAAAATTTTCTAATCTTCAAGAACTAAGCAATCAAATTGGCTTAGATGCAGCCATGGCTAAATCACTCTTAAAGAAAAAAGTCTAAACTTCCCAATCTCTCTTAAGAAATCCCAGCATAAGCATTAGATAGCCCCCAAACAATGAATAGAGCTATTCCACCAAGC
>CACILY010000015.1 GCA_902587615.1 uncultured Prochlorococcus sp. | reverse complement strand
GAAATTCCAGTTGTTGGGGGACATGTTGTATCTGCAATTGCCACGGCTAATCATCAATTGTATTGGCTTGAGAGGAAAGCAGCGACTCTTTCTGGGGGAAGAGGTTCTGTTAAACGGTTAGAGCAAGGGTTTTATATTGGGTCTTTGCCAGTCTCTCAGTCTTCACGAGTGTTTTTAGAGCTTCATAGTCAAACAATTGTTGGGCAACTAGAAATTGTTAATGGTTTTTGTAGAGTTTTAACTTTGAACAAATAATTCTGGATAGTTAACAACGCTTGAGCTTCTTTCAGATTTCGCTAACCTCTTCAATATTGATGCCTTCGTCCGGTTGGTTTACATAAATCAGGTCGGACTAACGAATTTCAAATCCTTTGGGGGGGATATGACAATCCCTCTTGACCAAGGCTTTACGGTTGTTACTGGACCTAATGGTTCAGGTAAGAGCAATATTCTTGATGGAATTTTATTTTGCCTGGGTTTGGCTACAAGTAAGGGAATGCGGGCGGATCGCTTACCAGATTTAGTTAATAGTGGGGTCCTAAAAGCAGGGAAGTCAGCAGAAACCTTTGTGAGCGTTAGGTTTGATTTAACTGATTGGGAACCTGATGCTGCTGAAGAAGGGTTAGAACCTGCAGAGGAAGGACCTTGGATTAAGTCTGATCAGAAAGAGTGGACTGTGACACGAAGATTAAGGATTATGCCTGGAGGTTCATATAGTTCAAGCTATACAGCTGATGGTGAACCCTGCAATTTGCAACAACTTCAGACGCAGTTGAGGCGTTTAAGAGTCGATCCTGAAGGTAGCAATGTGGTTATGCAGGGAGATGTAACTCGAATAGTTTCGATGAGTAATAAGGATCGACGGGGCTTAATAGATGAATTAGCAGGAGTGGCATTATTTGATAACCGTATTGAGCAGACTCGTTTAAAGCTTGACTCAGTTCATGAGAAACAAGAGCGCTGTCGCATTGTTGAACAGGAATTACTTGGGGCAAGACAACGTTTGGAAAAGGATTGTGATAAAGCACGAATTTATAAAGAGTTAAAGGAAAAAGTTCAAATTGAGAAAAAACAAGAACAGGTCTTAACTTTTGAGGCTGCAAATGAACATTTAGATGATTTGAAGATTCGTTATAAAAAATTAGGAGAGAAAGATAGTGAAGATTCGAAAATCATTCTCAATTCAGAAGAAATACTGGCAAAATCTATAGAGAAGTTAGATATTTTACAAAAGAAAGTTAAAGCTTTAGGTGAAGATGAATTACTTAAAGTCCAGGCTCAAATAGCTGGCTTAGATACTCAATCTAGAGAATTAGAAAGACAATTCTCTATATACCAACAAGAAGGAGAAAAATTAAAAGAACAACGCACAGATATCCTAAATAGGAGAAGTCAAATTAAGCAAGATAGAGATCAAAAATTGTTAGACTTTCAGTCCAACAATTTAGATAAATCCGAATCTAAATGTAAAGAAGCCGAGGCTGCTGTTGAAATAGCAAGAAGAAGACTTGCAGATATTGCAGGACGATCTGGTGCTTGGGTAGAAGATCAGCTTGAATATACTAATTCTAAAAAGAAACTTCAAATTAAGCTTGATCCATTGGTAGAACATCAGAATCAATTGCAGGAAGACCTACTTCAACTAAATACAAGATTGGAAGAATTAGCTTCTGATAAAAAACGTGATTCAACTGAAAATGAGAAAATTATTGAACAGATAAATAGTCTTGATAAAGAATGGGAGAATGTTTTAAACCTTGTTGCAAACAAGAAGAAAGATGTTCAGATTCATGATGAATCTCTTGCTATTCAAACAAGAACTAGATCTAGATTGGAACAAGAACAGGCAAGAATAGAAAAAGAAATAGCTCGATTAGAAAGTCGACGGGAAACTCTTCAAGAAAGTAGAGGGACAGGGGCCTTAAGAATGCTTTTAGAATCAGGACTTGATGGCATTCATGGTCCTGTTGCTCAATTGGGAGAAGTCGATGATTCTAATCGACTTGCACTTGAAGTTGCAGCTGGTGCAAGAATGGGTCATATAGTTGTTGATGATGATTTGATAGCTGCAAAGGCCATTGAAATATTAAAAAAACGTAAGGCTGGGAGATTAACATTTTTGCCTTTAAATAAGATTAAAAGTGGCAATTCATCTAATAATCAAGCTCTACAGAGAACTTCTTTTAAAGACCAAGTCTCTCAGAATAATGGCCTTATAGGAAAGGCTTTTGATTTAATAAAACATGAGCCAATATATAACGATGTTTTTATATATGTTTTTGGTGAAACTTTAGTTTTTAAAGATTTAAACTCCGCACGTATTAGCTTAGGCTTGAAAAGGTCAGTAACACTAGATGGTGAATTATTAGATAAGAGTGGGGCAATGACAGGTGGAAGTTTTTCTGGAAGAGGAGTTGGTTTAAGATTTGGAATTAGTAAGGACAACGATGATCTTGAACCAATGCGACTTAGATTATTGGAATTAGGAGAAACGCTTCTTAAATGTATCTCTGAAGAATCACGTTTAAAAGATTTGTTGATTAATACTAATTCACAACTAGTTAAATTAGATCAAAGAAAAGTTGCATTAGAGGCCGAACGCATTGCTTGTAAGCGTGCACATGGACCGTTAATAGAGCACCAACAAAAGAGGATAGAAAGATTTAATGGCTTAAAACAAAAAAAAGAAGATTGTCAAAATGCAATAGCATCTCTTTCTCAGGAGATTAACCCTTTAACTATCGAATTCAATAAATTAGAAAAACAAGGTCAATTGTTGGAAAATAATGTAGGAGTAGAAAATTGGCAGAAATTACAATTAGACCTTGAATCTGCAGATCTTTCTTTATCTACTATTAGAAAGGAACGGGATGAATTATTGAATGAGCAAAGTCAGCAGAAATTTTCTTTGGATAGACTAAAAGATCAAGAAAAGATATTGGATAATGAGGAAACTAGATTGAAGGAAGCTGTTAATACTTTATCAATTTCTCATAAGGACTGGAAGAATCAAACTAATGATTTGCATCTCAAATCAGAAAAGTTGCAACTTGAACAAAGAAACATAGAGAAACGATTTGGAGAAGAACGTCGATCCCGCGATTCACTCGAAGCTGATGTTTCAAATCAACGTAATCAATTGCAAGAAGCTCAATGGAATCTTGAACGTCTTCGTGAAGAGCGAAACTCAGTCGATGAAGAATTGCGAAGTGAAACAATACGTGTAAATGAACTTGAGAAAAAACTACCTAATCCATTGCCTGTAGTTTCTGAAGAAGTTAGAAGCAATGGATTGGAATCCTTAAAAGCGAGTATTGAATCAATGCAAAGTCGTATGGAAGCTTTAGAGCCAGTGAATATGCTTGCTTTGGAAGAACTAAGTAAATTAGAGAAAAGATTAGAAGAACTTGTTCAAAGGCTTGAAGTATTAACAGAAGAACGATCAGAATTGTTACTTCGTATTGAAACTGTAGCCACCTTAAGACAAGAAGCTTTTATGGAAGCTTTCCAAGCTGTTGATATTCATTTTAGGGAAATTTTTGCAAGTCTTTCTGATGGTGATGGTCATTTGCAGCTTGATAATGCTGAAGATCCATTAGAAGGTGGTTTGACTTTGGTGGCCCATCCAAAAGGTAAAGCAGTTAGACGTTTGGCTGCAATGTCCGGAGGTGAAAAATCTTTAACTGCATTAAGTTTTCTTTTTGCATTGCAGCGTTTTCGACCTTCTCCTTTTTATGCTTTAGATGAGGTAGATAGCTTTTTAGATGGGGTCAATGTAGAACGATTATCTGCTTTGATTGCGAAACAAGCAGATCATGCTCAGTTTCTAGTTGTAAGTCACAGAAGGCCAATGATTGGAGCTTCAAGTCGAACTATTGGTGTCACTCAGGCTAGAGGAGCTAATACTCAGGTTGTTGGTTTACCTCTTGCGGCTTGAGATGTTATTAAGGTCTTTTTTAAGTCAAAATGGTTAGAACAATCTGTTTTTTAATTAGCTGAGTTTTTTGACAAATACTCCTTCCCCTATTGATGCAATAGATGCAATTCCAAGTGATCGACTTTGGCTTAGATCAGAGTTGATGGGTACACAAGTTATAACCAGAGATGGCGGTCGACGTTTAGGTGTAGTTGGAGAGGTTGTAGTTGATATTGATCGAAGAGAAGTAATAGCACTTGGATTACGAGATAACCCATTAACTAGATTCTTACCAGGCTTACCACGATGGATGACACTAGATCGAATATGCCAAGTTGGAGATGTGATTCTCGTTGATTCAACAGATTCTCTGAGCGAAGAGTTTGTTCCTGATCGCTATAGCAAGGTTATTAATTGCCAAGTGATAACTGAATCAGGCCAACAATTGGGACGAGTACTAGGTTTTTCTTTTGATATAGAGACTGGGGAATTAATGACTCTGGTTATGGGAGCTTTGGGCGTACCCCTCTTAGGCGAAGGTGTTTTAAGTACGTGGGAAATAACAGTTGATGAAATTGTTAGCAGTGGAGCTGATCGAATAATTGTTTATGAAGGTGCAGAAGAAAAATTGAAGCAGCTTAATAGTGGAGTCCTTGAAAAATTGGGTGTTGGAGGTTCTAGTTGGGAAGAGCGTGAAAGAGATAGGTATAGGGTTAATCTTGTCCCAGTTGAGAATCAACTAAGTGCTGGTGAGAACTTAGAAGAGCCTTCTAGAGTTCTTGAGTCTTCTAAACAAGAAGTTTTTCGAGAAGAAGATCAAGAATATGAATATGTTGAATTAGAAGATTGGAATCAGGAAAAGAACCAAAAGCTTCGTTATTTAGATGAGCAAGTTCAAACTGATTCCGATGATTATGTTGAAGAAGATCTTAAGTCTGATTATCAAAGATTTAATGAAGACAATCAGTTTAATCAGTCTCCTCAACCAATCCTGAAAAAGACTAACAATAAAAATCTTCAAAATATAGAAAAACCTTTAGATGTAGAGCCTTCTCAAGTTGAACTTATGAATCAGAAAGACGATGAAAAAGATGAGAGTGGAAGTGATATTAACCAGATAGAAGATCCTTGGTAATCTTGTTATTTGAAACATTAATTTTCTTCGAGATAGATGTAATTAATTTAATTATTTCGAATGTAATTGCTTCAGTTGCGCCTGATTTCCCTCTAAGATTTTGTAAGTCTTCTTTCATACCATTTAATCTTTCAGGAGATTTAAGCCATGTGGCAGCTTCATATGCAATTTCTTTGGGATAAATTTTTCCAATTTTTTCAGGCACAATCATTTTATTTGCTGAAATATTTGGCCATGCCATGAAATTTAATTTACGAAGTCTCCATAAACTTATGCTTATACCAATAAACCATTTAAAGATTGGAAGTCTTGCAAGTAATCCAAATAATCCATCCCAAGCTTCCATAACATTTATATGTTGAGTAGGAATAATTACAATCATTGGTACTGCTAAAGCCCCAAGCTCAGATGTATTTGCTCCAACAGTTGTTATTGCTATATCACATTGACTTAGATATCCATGAGCTGGATAATTTTCTTCTAGAAAAAGTGTTGTTCCGTCTTTAGTGATAATTTGCTTCCAAGGATATACATCATTTGAATCTCTGATCTCTGCTATTCCAGAAAGATATTTAGTGGATATTGGATTTTTCTTACTACTGAAATAAATAAATTCTTGGATAGTCGTTGTAGGTGCTAATGGAATTAAGAAATTACAATCTGGAATTAGTTTAGATAAATGATCAGCCATTTCTATAAAGAAAGGAATACCAATACAAAGTTTTGCTTTTTTTGATCCAGGTAAAAGTGCTACCCATTTCCCTTTAGGTAAAGGATTCTCTTGTTTTGCAAAATTATTTAAATCAGCCATCAAGTCTCCTACTACTGTGCAACGATTTTTTAAGTTTTTAGGTAATTTATTTTTTACACTTGATGACATTGCTGCAATTCGATCATTCCAAAAAGGCCATCGAGATACCCATTCAGCATATGTGAGATGTGAATATCCCAGTCTTGCAGAAAGAAGAACACTCCAGAATTGATCTCCACCCAAGAAAATGACCAAGCCTTTAGTTGACCAGAAACCATATTTTTTAGGATTTAATAAAAGTTTCCAAAAGTTTTTAGCAAGAGTGATTTGTTCAAACTGGTTCCAATTTAGTGCAGCTTGCTTTTCTAAACCTGTTGCATTTGGACAAGGAACTAAAACTAATTTCAAAGTTATTTCCGCATTCTCGTATCTAGGCCTAATAAATAATTTTGAGTGAAGATTCTCTGCAATAGGTTTAACCCAAGTAGAAAGCTCACCAGGCCCATTGGAGATTATGACAACGGTAATAGGAGCTTTTTGTCTTTTAGCAGGAGATGAAGAATTCAAATTTTAGGAAAATAATGCGGATGGCGAGACTCGAACTCGCAAGGCCAAAGCCACACGCCCCTCAAGCGTGCGCGTATACCAATTCCGCCACATCCGCAGACTTACTCAATTTAATCACTAAGCCAAAAAGATCATAACGGTCAACCCTATTAAGTCCTATTTGGATTGTTATAGGTATGACTCCACTGATACGATCATTCTCAGGCCTTCAAAAGCTTGGATGCCGATAGGAAAACTTCTAATAGCTAATCGAGGCGAAATTGCCTTAAGAATTCTCCGAACTTGTCGAGAGATGGGGATATCTACTGTGGCTGTTTATAGCACTGTTGATCGCAATGCTTTGCATGTTCAATTAGCCGATGAAGCTGTTTGTGTAGGAGATGGCCCTAGCAACAAAAGCTATTTGAATGTGCCTAATATTCTTGCTGCTGCTACTTCTAGAAGAGTTGATGCTATTCACCCAGGTTATGGATTTCTTGCTGAAAATGATCGTTTCGCTGAAATATGTCGAGATCATGGAATTGTATTTGTAGGCCCTTCTCCTGATTCAATTCGTTCGATGGGGGATAAATCAACGGCCAAAGCAACAATGAATAGTGTAGGGGTGCCCACAGTCCCTGGAAGCGAAGGTTTACTTAAAGGAGTTGATGAGGCTTTTGTATTAGCAAAAGAAATGGGATATCCAGTCATGATTAAGGCTACGGCTGGAGGTGGAGGCCGTGGCATGAGACTAGTTAATACATCTGATCAATTGGAAAATCTATTTAAAGCTGCCCAAGGAGAAGCGGAAGCTGCTTTCGGTAATCCAGGTCTTTATATGGAAAAATTTATAGATTTTCCTCGGCACGTGGAAGTTCAGATCTTGGCTGATAAACATGGGAATGTAGTCCATCTTGGAGAAAGAGATTGCTCTATTCAGAGAAGGCATCAAAAGTTATTAGAAGAATCTCCTAGTCCTGCATTAGATAGTGATTTAAGAATTCGAATGGGAAATGCTGCTATAGAAGCAGCTAGAAGCATTAATTATGAAGGAGCTGGAACAGTTGAGTTTCTTGTAGACAAAAACGGTGATTTTTATTTCATGGAAATGAATACAAGGATTCAAGTGGAGCACCCAGTTACTGAAATGGTTACAGGAATAGATTTAATTGCTGAGCAAATTCGGATAGCTGGTGGTGAATCATTAAGTATTAATCAAGACAATATCCAATTACAGGGTCATGCCATTGAATGTCGTATTAACGCAGAAGACCCTAATCATAATTTCCGTCCTTGTCCTGGCAAAATCACTGGATGGCTTCCTTCTGGAGGACCTGGTATCAGAGTAGATAGTCATGTTTATACCGGGTATGAAATACCTCCTTTCTATGATTCTTTAATTGGAAAATTGATTGTATGGGGAAAAGACAGAAAAGCTGCTTTGAAGCGAATGGAACGAGCTTTAAACGAATGTGCTGTGACTGGAATACCAACGACGATTGAATTTCATTTGAAATTGCTCAAAAGAGAAGAATTTTTGAATGGAAAAGTTCATACAAAGTTTGTAGAGCAACAAATGCTTTGATTTTTTGTTTGCTTTTCAACACTTTTCTTTGAATTAAAAACTCCCTTTTTGCATAAGTTGAGATAAGAGACCTTGAGGTCCTACTAATAATTCCCGAACAAGGCTAATTATTCCAACCCAAATAACAGGTGTCACATCTACGCCACCAATTGGAGAGATCACTTTTCTTGAAATAGATAAAATTGGTTCAGTGGGCCAAGACAAAATCCACCAAAACCCTTTGTAGATATTGATTTTTGGGTACCAAGTTAAAATAATTCTCATTAAAAATGCAATGGTTAAAGCTCCTAGCAATAAGCTCAAAATCAAATGAATGCCAGGTAAGTTTTTAATTAAAAAGGGAATGAAATAGGACAAAGCATCACTAAATACGAATACATCGTATAAAGAAGCCGTTAATTCGTAAGATTGCTGCATATTGCTCATGAATCAGCTGAAATGGCTTTTTCCTTTTTCAATCTTTTCCTCACTGCAAGCGTTTCTTCAGAAGTCGCTACAAGCTCAACCATAGGAATGCTGGGAAGCTTCCTGGCTGCAGGAGCTTTAATAGTTGCTCCAGCAGCTTTTGCGCTTATTTGGGTAAGCCAAAATGACGCTTTAAGTCGCTAGAGCTCTAGGCAATACTTGCGCATTTCTTAGACTGTTATTAATGAGGTTGTTTTTCTCCCTCAATTTCGTTCTATAGAGGTGCTCAAATTTGGTCAATGCCAGTCTTAATTGGGCCAGCATTGTTGGCATTGTTCTTGCTATTGGCGGAGCAGGCCTTTATTTCATGCGGTCTTTTAAACCAGCCCTTGCTAGAGATTACGATGTTTTCTTTGCAGCTATAGGACTACTTTGTGGTGGAATTTTATTTTTCCAAGGATGGCGACTAGATCCTATCCTTCAGTTTGGTCAGTTTTTACTGGCTGGCACTACAGTTTTCTTTGCATATGAAAGTGTTCGCCTGAGAGGGGTAGCAACAGATCAAGCTAGAAGGTCATCTTATTTTGATGAACCTGATTCTCCTAGATCTTCTATGGGAGATATGAGAGGTAGAAGGGATGATCCTTATGAACGTTTTGATGATGCTCCTCAACCTATAAATAGAAGATTTTCTAGTCGTGATGACTTCCAAGAAGAAGAGTCTGATAAGGATTTGTATCAACAAAGAAGAGCATCGCGGGCTGCAATTCCAGAAGAAGCTGTAAGTAGAAGTGGAAGAAATAGATCCAGTGAATCTTTTAGGTCTAACTCAGAACAATCAAGAAGAATGGCTAGGTTTAGTAATGATAATTATCGAGATGAAAAGAGATCAGAATTTGGGGATCGAAGAAATTCTCGTCAAGAGATGAGACGAGGAACAAGACCATCCGTTAATGATCAGAAATCAAAAAGAGATATTGATTTCGAAAAAGAAAACTTTTCTTCTCCTAATAGAGTGAATAACCCTTCCAGAAGATCAAGAGATTCTAAAAGCTCCTCTTTCAGATCAAAGGTAGAAGATGCTTCTTTTTCCTCTTCTAGAGATTCCTCTACAACAAGAAGACCTATTGACTCAAGGAGGACTTCAAGGCAGCCAAGAGCTCAAGATGGAATGCAATCTCAATCCAATTCAAGATATAATCGCTCTTCACAAAAAGATAATAGAGATAGATCTAGAGATAATAATTCTCGCTTTGATGATTAATTAGTGAAGAAAGCCCAGTGAATAAAAGAGTTATTACTTAAAATTTCTATAAGCAGAACGGCTATTAATCCAAGCATTGCAAATCGCCCATTAATTCTTTCGGCATAAGAGCTCCATCCAAATCTTGGGACTTCTGGTGTGGTTGCACTAGAGGTCAATTCTGCTTCAGTAGCTTCTTTTATTTCTGAATTGTTTGTCAGGGACGGTTTTTCAGAAGATGGGAGATTATTTGTATCCATTAGAAGATTCTAAGAGTTGTCAAATGTGTAATTTGAAGATGGGAGGAGGCGCCAATCACCTTGACCAATTAGTTCTAGGACTGATGAATGGAATTCTATAAGAGTTGGTCTATGTCCAACACTAATTACTGCAAGATCTCTTTGTTTGAGAAGTTCATATAAAAGTTTTTCAGTTTTAACATCTAGAGCGCTTGTTGCTTCATCTAAAACTGCAAATCTTGGCGAATTTAATAGTAGGCGCCCAAAAGCCAATCTTTGTTGCTCTCCTAATGAAAGAATCCTTGGCCAATCTTGCTTTATATCAAGATCAGGATAACGATCTATTAGAGATTTTAGATTAACTTCTGATAAAACAGATCTTAGTTGCTCATCACTAAATCTACTTTCTTCAGTTGGATAACAAAGTTGTTCACGAAGAGAACCTAATAATAAATATGGTTTTTGAGGAATGAATAATAAATCATCTTTTTTCGGCCTTTCTATATTTCCTTTAATAGGCTGCCATAATCCGCAAATCATTCTTAGTAAAGATGTTTTACCACAGCCTGAAGGTCCAACTACTAAAAGACTTTCAGAAGGATTAATACTCAGATTTAGATCAGATATTATTGGTAAATTACTACCAGGTGGATAAAGATCAGCGTTACGAATTAAAATAGATTCAGAATATACAATATTAGATATTTCTTGCTCATTTATAGATTTACTTACATGTTCGATTTTTGATTGAAAACCTTCTAATCTGCTAATTCCTGCTGTGAATTTTGCTAACTCTTCAATTTGATTAACCACAAAGAATAAAGAACCTTCAACCATACCAAAAGCAAAGCTGGCTTGTATAAATCTTCCATAATCAATTTCTCCAGCAAAATAGGGTATTGCCATTATTAAATATGGAAAGAAATTTCCTGCATAGTTAATAGAACGTCTCATTACATCAATAATTACTCTCCAAATAATTAAAAGATTGAAATTTCTAACTACTTCTCCCAGCCTTCTCTCTGTTTCAGATCTTTCAGGTGCTTCACCTGAATAAAAAGCAATTGATTCTGCATTATCGCGAATATGAACTAATCCATATCTAAAATCAGCCTCATATCTAAGTTGATCAAAATCAATTTTAACTAAGTTTTTCCCTGCAATTATTAATATTGTGGTCGCAAAAGTTGCATAGCCAAATAAAGATAGAGTGAGTTGTGTACTTATGCTCCATAGAATTAATATATTCAGAGAGAAAGTCAGTAAAGCATCAAAGATACCAAGAGTAAAAGTTAAACTTTGGCCAGTAAATGCTTTGGTATCCTCTGTAATTCTTTGATCAGGATTATCTACATCAGTTGCTTGCTCATCATTAGGATTTAAAATGTAATATGCTTTATTTTTTAAATAGTCGGTGATTAGGCTTTTAGATAACCATTCTCTCCAAATAATTCCAAGCTTATATGTGAAGAATATTTGTGATACACGAATAGGCAAAGCAATAATAAAACAACATGCGTAAATACCTAAAATTCGATAGAAGCCTTCTTGTTGTTTCGCAACTAGTGCATTTGTTAAGTCTCGAGCAATAAAGCCAATTCCAGCATTGATACCATTTACAGCTAGAAGCATTAAAACAATTATTCCCAAGAATAACCAATGAAGCCATCGCTTATTTCTTAATTGGTGCCTAAAACTAAAGAAACTTAGTGATCCAGTAATAAATAAACAAGAAAATAACCAACCCCAGGCTGATGACCAGATAAATCTAATTGTACTAACTACTCCACTAAAATATTTTTCAATAAGTAGAGGTTGAATGCTTTCTAATAATTCTATTAGGCCTGTAACAGTTAATAAAACTAACCCTCCAACACAAAATAATAGTGAAATTAAGAGCCATATAAATTGCCATCCGGTATTTTGATCTAAGGGTAGAAAAAATGGTTGAGATAAACGCCTAAGTTTCTCTAATGTGATATTCAGATCTTTTTTTTGATTTACCATGAAATTATTTGTCAGATTGGTTTGATGAAAGTGGAAAATAAAAATGCTTTATACAAATAATAATCAATTCTCTCCTGATTTTTAGTCATGAGATGATCGTTTCTGACTGATTTGAATCAGATCTCTTCTAATACTAAATTAAAAGATCGTTGTTGAGAAAGATTGATACAACCACTTATTAAACATACCAATTAAAGTGCTAATCCATCTACTTGTATGTGTTGATCATATGATTTGTCTAGCTAAGGGATCTACTATAACAAGAATCATAATCATTTAAAACTTATTTACGTAAAATATCCTTTTTAATATTAAGGCAATATAACTCTAGATTTTATCCTATAACCTAGGATGGTATACCTTACTTTAGAAAATCTATCTGCTAACTTGGTTTCTTGTTGCCTAACCAGGGGGCCATTTTAATTTACGACCACCGATAACATGAACATGTAGTTGGAATACTGTTTGACCAGACTCTTCTCCAGTATTGATAATAGTTCTCCAACTTTTTAATCCTTCTTCATTCGCTATTTTTGCACCGATAAAAAGTAAATGTCCTAGCAAATTAGAGTCTTCTTTAATTACTTCATTAAGACTTGGAATCGTTTTCCTAGGGATGATTAAGATATGACAAGGTGCCTGAGGCTCTATATCTCGAAAGGCCAAACATAATTCATCACTATAGACTTCTTCGCAGGGAATTTCTTGCCTAAGAATTTTATGAAAAATAGTATCTTCAGTCATAAGGTATTAGCTCCTGAAAAGTACTAGATTCAATATAGGACATATATGTTTTAAAGGATTTATATTTTATTATTTCAAATTGATTTGACATCTTTATCATGGAAGCCTTGTTCGTTTAATTCATTTTTTAGCTTGTCTTTGTCAGAAACTCTGTCTACGAAGAGGACTCCATTTAAATGATCAATTTCATGCTGAATACATCTAGCCATTAATCCATCTGCATTCATTTTTTTAGGTCTTCCCATTTCATCTCGATAACTTAATTTAATTGATGCAGGCCTTATTACATCTAAATAAACTGCTGGAATACTTAAACATCCTTCTTCATATGTATCAATACTTGCACTACTAGATATGATCTCTGGATTAATAAAAACATATGGTGGTGTTGTTGGATTCTCAATATCAAGATCAATTACTAATATTCTTTTTTGAATCCCTACTTGTGGAGCAGCTAAACCAATTCCTTTAGCGCTATACATGCTGGTTAGCATATCTTTTGCTAAATCTCTGATTGAAACATCAACTTTGCTTATTCGGCCAGCCTGATTCCTTAAAACTTCGTCTCCTAATTTATAGATCTCTAAAGGTGGCGATTGATCGGGCTCTTTAGAAACCGAAATAGAAGCTTTGGTTTGTTCAGCTTTCTTTGCAAGTTGCGCAAAACTTCCTGCCAAGACAGAATCTCATTTGTAATTAATTTGAGTTTACTTGGTTGTAAGTTCCTAAACCTTAATGAACCTATAAAATTCACTATAGATATGATGCAAGGTTTACACAGAATTAATTATTTAAGTGCTGAACAAGCCGTTGGGCAAGTAACGGTTATGAAAGAACCCAGATTAATAGGGGATTGGGTTTTGTGGTTAGAACAAAGACCTCATGAAGGTGGTAGAACAACAGCTTTAATAAGACCTTGGTTTAATCAAGATTTCATTCCTCAAGAATTAACTCCTTCTCCGATAAATCTTCGTACTCGTGTTCATGGATATGGAGGAGCTTCTTTAACTGCAGTTAAAGAAGCTAATCAACTTATAGTTAGTTGGATAGATGACCATAGTGGTGCATTATGGCTGCAATATTGGACTGGTTTAGATCAAAAAAAGAGTCCTTTAACTCCTATTCAAAAGCCCTTTTGTCTTTCAGAAAAAAATCAATATTACTTTGCAGATGGAGTCATAGATCTTCAGAGAAAAAGATGGATAGGTATTATGGAGAGTCAGGGTAGGGATTTTCTAGTACAATTTTTCTTAGATATAGAGTCTCAACAACCTGAAATTATCTATACGCCTAAAGACTTTATTGGATATTTATCTTTATCTTTTGATTCTAAAAATTTAGCTTGGATTGAATGGCAAAGACCTTCAATGCCATGGGAGTCAAGTCAACTTTGGAGCAGTAATTTTAATGAATCAGGTTATTTGATTAATAAACAATTATTGCTTGGTGCACACTCTAAAAAAGATAAATCAATATCTATTTTTCAACCAGTTTGGTTAGATAGTGGGGAGATTGTTGTAGCAGAAGATAGTAGCGGATGGTGGAACTTAGCTCTGAGGAAGGAAGATTTGCAATCTCTTTCAAATTCTCAATGGCATCACTTGTGGCCAAAAAATGAAGAGATTGCTGTTCCTCAATGGGTTCTTGGGATGTCAACAATTGCTTATTCAGATCAAAAAATAGTTGGCTTAACTTGTCAAAGTGGAACTTGGCACTTATCTATTTTCGGTAAAAATGGTTCATTAACTTCCATTAATCAACCTTTTGATGATTTATCGGGCTTAAATGCAAAAGATTCTAGAATGGTAGCCATAGCAAGTAATTCATTTATTGAACCTGGCTTATTGGAATTAGATTTAAATAATGGAGACTGGAAACATTCATTAGCCAGAAAGCCAGTTATTCCTAGATCTTTAATCAGTGAACCTCAAGCGATTTGGTTTAAAGGCTTTAATAATCAATTGACACATTGTTGGTATTACCCTCCTTTATTTCAATCTGAAAAATCTGCCCCACTTTTGTTGAGGATTCATAGTGGACCTACAGCAATGTCTAATAAGGGACTAAATCTTGAAATACAATTTTGGACATCTAGAGGCTGGGGTGTGGTTGATGTTAATTACTCTGGTTCTTCTGGATTCGGTAGAAGTTATAGACAAAGATTAAAAGATAGTTGGGGAGTTGTTGATGTTGTTGATTGTATAGAAGCTGTTAAATATTTAATTAATGCTGGCAAAGCTCATGAAAACATGATTGCTATTCAGGGCAGTAGTGCAGGTGGATTTACTGCTTTATCTTGCTTATATAATCAAAATATTTTTAGTGCAGCAGCTTGTAGATATCCTGTTACGGATTTAGTTTGCATGTCTCAATCTACTCATCGGTTCGAAGAGAATTATCTGGATTATCTTTTAGGTTCGCTGCAAAAAAATTATCATATTTATGATGAAAGGTCTCCGCTCTCTAATGTTGATAAAATTAATTGTCCATTAATTATTTTTCAAGGCATGAAAGATAAGGTTGTTACGCCTGGCCAAACAAGAAATTTTGTCGACATTCTGAAAAAGAATAAGGTACCTGTAGAAGCATACTTTTTTGAGAACGAAGGCCATGGTTTTCGAGATAGTACAATTAAGAAGTATGTTTTAGAATTAACTGATAAGTTTTTCAGAGATAAATTGAATTTTTAGGAATTCTCCTTGATAAATAATCTGATAGATATTAATTCTTCTATAAAAATATCAATCTCTTCTTTTGTAGTTGTGAAACTGAGACTGGCTCTAGCGGTAGAGCTTAACCCTAAATATCTATGAAGAGGTTGACAACAATGGTGACCACTTCGAATGCATATCCCTTTGCTATCTAATAATTCTGCTATATCATTTGAATGAATATTTTTAATATTAAAAGTAGCTAGGGAGCCTCTATTTACTTGATCTTTTGGATTTGGACCAAGGATTTCAACTCCGTCCACATCTTTTAATTTTTGAAATAGATAGAGTGTTAGTTCCTTTTCATATTCATTAATATTATCTAGACCAATGGATTGAAGATAGATAAGTGCCGCCCCAAATCCTATTGCTTCTCCGATAGCAGGTGTACCTGCTTCAAATTTATGAGGTAAATCTGCACAACTATAATTGTCAAGAAAAACTTCTTCTATCATTTCACCTCCTCCAAGAAAAGGAGGCATTTTTTCAAGTATCTCTTCTCGAGCCCATAAGAAACCTATGCCGGTAGGCCCACACATTTTATGTGATGACCCTGCGAGAAAATCAATATTTAAGGATGATATATCCATTGGTTTGTGAGCAAGACTTTGACAAGCATCCAGTAAAACTAAAGCACCTTGTTTATGTGCCATTTCTGTAATTTTTTTAATTGGATTACAGCAACCTAGGCTATTACTAATATGGACAATACTAATTAAACGTGTTCTACTATTTAGTTTTGACTGTAAATCTTCAAGGTCAAGTTCACCATTTTCAGTGATTCCGACATATTTAATTGAGCAACCTTGTTGTTGAGCAATTATTTGCCATGGAATGATATTGCTATGGTGCTCCATGATAGTTAAAAGAATTTCATCCCCTTCTCGAAGTTCTGATTTTCCCCAAGAATTGGCTACTAAATTGATTGACTCTGTTGCATTTCTAGTAAAGACTATTTCATGAGTAGATTTTGCTTGAATAAACTTTGCTGTAATCTCTCTTGCTTTTTCAAAAGCTTCTGTTGCTTTTGCACTCAATTGATGAGCACCTCTATGTACATTTGCATTACTAAAACTGTAATACTCCTTTAGTGCTTCTATTACTGGTTTTGGTTTTTGACTTGTTGCAGCATGATCAAGATAAATTAATTGACTCATCTCTGAATTATTAGCATTAAATAATGGGAAATCTTTCCTTGTAATCTCTGCTAAATTGAATTTTTTAATGCTCATTCTTTATTTTTTACTTCAAACAGGTCACTTGAAAATAACCATCTTTTCCAATTCATAGGAAAAGCGGAGATGATTTCTTGATAGAAACCATTTAGGAGTAAAGAATTAGCTCTATTACTATCGATTCCTCTGCTTTTTAAGTAGAAAAGTTCCTCTTCCTGAAGCTCGCTTACTGTTGCTCCATGAGTGCAACTAACATCATCGGCAATGATTTCTAGTTGAGGTTTTGCATCAATCCGAGCACGTTTAGAGAGGAGAAGGTTTCTACTTAATTGGTTGGCTTGTGTTTGTTGTGCAATTTTTGGAACTTGAATCGATCCATAGAAAATTGAATGTCCACTGTCATCTGCTAAAGCCTTATTTAATTGGTTTAACTTTCCATCCGGGCCATTAAATCTAACAAATGAATGTGTACTTACTTGTTCATTTTTTCTTGCAATTTGTAGTCCTTTAATATTAGTTTCTGCTTCTCCATTGATCTGCACAATACGGGGTTCTAACCGGGACCATAGCCAACCAGATTGTAAGAAATTCAATGAATAGTTACTTAGTTTCTCCTGTTTTATTATTGTTTGGGCAGAAAGAGAGGCTTCACCCCCTCCTAAGGCAATAATTGTATGCTGAAAATTAGATCTTTCTGCAAGTTCGATTTCTATGAGATGACTTTGTGCGGAGAAATTAGATCCTAAAAATACCTGGACTACTTCAACTTTTGCTTCTTCTTCTAAAACCAAGAGTAATCTTGTTGCATTAAAACAATTTGATTCTGCAGGTATTAGAACCTCTAGTGTGGGCAGATCCTTACCAGTTACTTTTAATCCAAGAACTTGCCCGGCAGAACATTCATTAATTAAAGTAGACCATTCTTCTTTGCATTTAAACAATTCAATATTATTACCTAAATAAATTTGAAGCTCTTTTTCGTTAATTAACTCGACCCCATTAGGTAATTCCATTTTACTGAATTCTTGTAATTCAGGAGAAAGAGTAAACTGCCAAACTTTATTCTTCGTTGATTTTAATATGTTTAATTCAGGCTTTAGATCGATCTTTTTACCTTTAGCAATTGGTATTTCTAATATTTTTTGAAGTCTTTTAAAATTAGTTACTCTCCAATCTTCATCATTTTTACTTGGAAGACCTACCTTTTGTATTGAATCTCGGCTTTGTTTTTGAATCTCTTGAAGAATTCCATCAGGTTTCGATAGAGATGTCAACCATTCTTGGCATAACATCGATGGTTTCATTTCTTTAACTCCTCAGATTTATTTGAATCTTTTTCAATCCAATCGTATCCTGATTCTTCTAATTTAAGAGCTAATTCTTTCCCCCCTGTATGTGCAATCTTTCCATCTACCATGACGTGAACAAAATTAGGAGTTATTTCATTTAATAGTCTTTGGTAATGTGTAATTAAAATGGTTGCAGTATCATTTTTCGAGAGTTTTTGAACTCCTGTAGCAACAATTCTAAGTGCATCTATATCTAGTCCAGAGTCTGTTTCATCAAGTATTCCTAAAGTTGGTTCCAATAAAGCCATCTGAAGAATTTCATTACGTTTCTTTTCACCACCAGAAAAACCTTCATTGACACTTCTTTCTAAGAAAGAGGGATCCATTTGCACTAATTTCAACTTCTCATGAACAAGATCTTCAAATTCAAAAGTATCTAATTCTTCTTTCTTAAGTGCTTGTCTTCTTGCGTTGGTAGCTACACGTAGAAACTCTATATTACTTACTCCAGGAATCTCTAAAGGATATTGAAAACCTAGAAATATTCCGGCTCTTCCTCTTTCTTCAGGTTCTAAGTCTAAAATATTTTGATTATTAAATTTTATTATTCCAGAAGTAATAGAATATGCAGGATGTCCTGCTATAACTTTTGATAACGTACTTTTACCACTTCCATTTCTACCCATAATTGCATGAATTTCCCCTGCATAAATTTTTAGATTTACACCTTTTAGAATAGATTGATCTTCAATAGATGCGTGAAGATCATTGATTTCAAGTATTAGGTTTCCAGAAGAATTTTGCACTTTATTTGTCCAAGCAATGATTTAAAAACTAGTAAGAATCAACCAATTTTTTATCCTACGGACCCTTCTAATTTTAATGCAAGAAGTTTGTCAGCTTCCGAAGCGAATTCCATAGGTAATTGATTGAAAACATCACGACAAAAACCACTAACCATCATAGATACCGCTTCCTCGAAATTTATCCCTCTACTTTGAAGATAAAACAATTGGTCTTCTGCAAGTCTGCAGGTACTAGCCTCATGTTCAATGCTGGCTTTAGGTTGTTGAGAATGTATATATGGAAAGGTATTGGCAGAAGCTTTGTCTCCTATAAGCATTGAATCACATTGACTGTAATTTTTGGCATTGATGGCATTAGGTCCCATATCAACAAGTCCTCGATAACTATTTTTAGAATGTCCAGCGCTGATTCCTTTACTTACAATTGTGGATCGCGTCTTTGCTCCTACATGGATCATTTTTGTGCCTGTATCTGCTTGTTGATAATTATTGGTTAATGCCACGGAATAAAATTCTCCTATAGATTCTTCTCCTTGCAAGATGCAGCTTGGGTATTTCCAAGTAATGGCAGAACCTGTTTCTACTTGAGACCAACTTATTTTGCTTTTTTTACCTCTGCATTGGCCTCTTTTAGTAACGAAGTTGTATATTCCTCCAATTCCTTCTTCATTTCCTGCATACCAATTTTGTACGGTTGAATATTTAATGGTTGAATAATCAAGTGCTATAAGTTCTACGACGGCTGCATGTAGAGTATTTGTATCGAACATTGGTGCGGTACATCCTTCTAAATAGCTAACTGAAGATTTTTCTTCTGCAATTATTAGAGTTCTTTCAAATTGACCAGTGTCACCGGAATTAATCCTGAAATAGGAAGATAATTCCATTGGACAATCCACTCCTTTCGGAATATAAACAAAAGAACCATCACTGAATACAGCAGAATTTAAAGCGGCAAAGAAATTATCATTTATAGGTACAACTGTTCCAAGATATTTCTCAATTAGTTCTGGGTATTTAGTCACCGCTTCAGATATAGAACAAAATATAACTCCATGTTCAGCTAATTTTTCTTTATAGGTTGTCGCAATAGAGACGCTATCAAATACAGCATCAACAGCAACATTTGCTAAACGCTTTTGCTCACTTATAGGAATGCCTAGTTTTTCGAAAGTATCTAATAATTTGGGATCAACTTCTTCAAGACTTTCTTTCTTTTGCTCTTGCTTAGGAGCAGCAAAATATATTAAGTCTTGATAGTTAATAGGTGGATAACCTAACTCGGCCCAGTTAGGTTCAGCCATTTTTAACCATTGATCAAACGCTCTAAGTCTAAACTTTAAAAGGAAATCAGGTTCTTCTTTTTTACTCGATATTAATTTGATTATATCTTTATTTATTCCTTTAGGGATCTTTTCTGTTTCTATATCAGTGACAAAACCATACTTATAAGGTTGAGAAACTATTTCATCGACTGTTTGTGTACTGCTCATAATCCTTTATTTATATTTGAAGGATACAATCAAAGTTAATGGCTCCTTTCACAAGCGTTAAATTTGAATGTAAATACCATATAACTAATAGTTATATATATTACATCCAAAAGGGTCATTGGATGTAAAAAAAACCAAACTTTTTATTTTAATTCCTACTTTTCCTTTTTTGAGATATTGGGATATCTTGATTGAGTTCATAAATCTATGAGCTTTTAAACATGAGCAGTCGAGGAGATAACTTTTCAAATCTTGTTTCCCAAGACGATTTGATCCGTATTGAGAGCACAAATCTTTCAGTGCTGAAGCGCCATCATTTGCGACTACTGATTCATTGCCTTGAATCTTTTAAAGCCATGACAGATCAAAGTATCTTAGAAGAATTTCCTTCAGAGGCAGTTCGACAGGAATGGTTGTTATCTCATCCTGATTTAAAAAAAGATAAGGACTTTGTCCATCAGCTTCTAAAGCAGCTTTCAGTTGCTGCTGATTATTTAGAGATATTGGCTGCTCAAATCAATAAAAAACCTTTATTGCTGACGTTGGATGATTTGATTGATAATGCGATTCAACAAGAGCGTTCAGATATTTTGTAGGTGACCAAACAAATTAATATCCAAGATCAGAAAGCAAATGCTCTTGTAATCCCAAACAAAAAATGAAGAGGAATCCCTTTGAAGATTTTCATGAGGGATTTGGGATTTTTGAAATTCATTTATGATTTTCTTTGGAGAATCTGGATAACTAAAATTCAGTATTTCCAAGGCTTTTCCTTAATATTCCCCTTTCTAATTATCTCCCTTGGAGTCAGTAGATGCTGACCACACTCTCGGAAAATACAAATTTCAGGAGATACTGATCCCAGAAAAAACCGGAGGAGGTTATTAGGCGTGACTAAAGATCAGGAATCACTGTCGCGTCTTACTCTACGTCAATTGCGTCAAAAGGCGAGTGTCTTGAGAGTGCCTTTATATAGCCGTAAAAGTAAGACTGATTTAATTAAGGAGATCGCTCTTTTTCAGCAGAAGGAGGAATCTGAAAAACAGTTATTTGCTTCCAGGAGTAATCGTGATCAATCCCAAGTATCACATGATTCCTTAGGCTCTACAAAGGTAGTATTTTTGCCCAGAGACCCTGAATGGGCATATGTGTTTTGGGAATTATCTGAAGAGGACCGCAATCGTGCATCCTCTAAAGGAGCCACTAATCTTTCCTTGCGTTTGGTCGATATCACTGGCAATCAAAATGGAAAAGCAAATCCTGGAACACTCAGAGAAGTAACAGTTGATAGTCATAACACCGAATGGTATTTACCCATTCCGTTAGGAGATAGGGATTATCAAGTGGAGCTTGGTTATAGATTTAGGTCGCAATGGATATCTTTAGCGTTTTCATCTCCTGCAAAAGTTCCTGCTTTGCATCCAAGTGAAGTGATACTGGATCAATTTGTTCCTTTTAGTCTTGAGACCCCTACTTCTTATCCCGAGGAATTAACCCTTGATAAAGAAGATCCTAGAGATACTGGATTGCATGAGCGCTTATATCAATCTGCAATTACAAATTTTGGTAAGACGAGGATTGGTTCTGAAGAATTTCAACAAGATTCATCAATTAATAAAGACTCGAAATCAATAAATGATTCTGGTGCTGGTCTGTGGGCTAGCGGAAGAAATGATTCAGGTATCGGTGTATTGCAATCTGACCATTCATTTTGGCTTGTTGCAGATGCAGAATTAATTGTTTATGGATCTACAGATCCTGCAGCAAAGTTAACAATTGGAGGTGAAGTTGTTCCTCTTGCTAGTGATGGAACATTTCGTCTACAGGTTCCTTTTAGGGATGGTATTCAAAACTATTTTATAGAGGCTCTAGATGCAAAAGCAATAGAAAAAAGAAATATCAGTATGAAATTTGAAAGAATAACTCCAGAAGACAATACAAATCCAAGAGGGAATATTTCAGAATGGTTTTAATCATCTTTAAAAGATAATGTTACGTTGGTTTGTTGCACTTTTCCCTTTATTAGGCGCAATTCTTTTACCTTTAATAGTTTCTATTACTATCTCTAGTATTGGTATAGGCACTGGGATATTAATGGCATTAGTATTGAGTTCTTGTTGGTTTGTTCTTATGTTAAGGACTTCGGAGATGCCTCATTAAGATTATGTCATTATGTCTTTTTAGTACTTATTTATTAAATCCTTCTCTTAATTAAAGTGATTTCATCAGAACATATACCTTTCAATATTCCTTTTTCATCTTTTACAGATCAGAAACCTGGTACATCAGGTTTAAGAAAAAGTACAAAACAATTCCAGCAGACTCATTATTTAGAAAGTTTTATTGAGGCTATTTTCCGTACTCTTCCTGGCGTTGATGGAGGTGTTTTGGTTTTAGGAGGGGATGGTCGTTATGGAAATAGAAGTGCAATTGATGTGATATTGCCAATGGCTGCAGCTCATGGAATTAAGAAAGTTATTACTACAGTCGATGGAATTTTATCAACACCAGCCGCTTCAAATTTGATTCGTCTAAATAAAGCTGTAGGCGGGATTATTCTCTCTGCAAGTCATAATTCGGGAGGTATTGAAGGTGATTTTGGTGTCAAATTGAATGGAGCGAATGGAGGACCAGCCTCAGAATCCTTAACAAATGAAATTTTTATCTGTACTCAAACATTGAATGAGTATAAGTCAATTTCATGTACTTCAATCCCTTTGGATTCACCTGGAGTATATAAGATTTCTTCTATGATTGTTGAGGTGATTGATGGAATAGAAGATTACATATTATTGATGCAAAATCTTTTTGATTTTGATCAAATAAGCTCATTGATTTCAAATGATTTTCCATTTGCCTTTGATGCTCTCAACGCAGTAACAGGTCCTTATGCAAATAGATTATTTGAAAATTTATTAGGAGCTCCACAAGGGACAGTTAGGAAAGGAATTCCTTTAGAAGATTTTGGAGGTTGTCATCCTGATCCAAATCTGACATATGCCAAGGATTTAGCAGATTTGTTGCTTAAGGGGAATCAATTGATGTTTGGTGCTGCATGTGATGGAGATGGAGATCGCAATATGATCTTGGGCCAAGGTTGTTTTGTGAATCCAAGTGATAGCCTTGCTGTCCTTACTTCAAATGCCAATTGTGTCCCTGCTTATTGCGATGGATTGTTTGGAGTTGCTAGATCAATGCCAACTAGTGCGGCTGTTGATGTAGTTGCTAAAGATTTAGGGATCAATTGTTATGAAACACCTACTGGATGGAAATTTTTTGGAAATCTTTTAGATGCTCAAAAAATCACTATATGTGGTGAAGAAAGTTTTGGAACTGGTAGTAATCACGTGCGAGAAAAAGATGGCATATGGGCTGTCCTTTTTTGGTTGCAAATTTTAGCTAATAAGAAATGCTCTGTATTAGATCTTATGAAAGAACACTGGGCTTTTTATGGAAGACATTATTATTCAAGGCATGATTACGAGTCAATTGATTCCGAGACAGCCCATAGTTTGTATGAAAGATTAGAAGCACTATTGCCATCTAGCATAGGACAACATTTTGGTAATTCTATAATTAATCATGCTGATAACTTTAATTACAAAGATCCTATTGATAATTCAAATACTGCGGGACAGGGTTTGAGAATTTTACTGGAGGATAATAGTCGAGTAATAGTAAGACTGTCTGGAACTGGAACAAAAGGAGCAACTTTACGCATATATTTAGAAAAATATGTAAACCCTAAGGGTAATTTGACTCAAAACCCTCAAGTTGCTTTAGCAGATTTGATTAGCTCTATTGATTCTTTCGCTGAAATCAAATTAAGGACTCAAATGTCTCATCCAACAGTAATCACTTAATTGAACTATTCATTCGTCAATGATGTTTTGAATCTTGTTTTTTAATTATCAAGAATTTGAATCATGTTTTAACTAACTATTTTAATGCAATTATTTCATTATCTCTTTCATTTTGAGTAAAGATTTATTCACTTTTTACGGGGATAATGCATTGGAAAAAAATGCACCGTTAGCTGAGAGGCTTAGACCTAAAACTTTAGATGAATTTGTTGGACAGCATTCTATTTTATCTCAAGGCCGTCTTTTGCGGAGAGCCATAGATGCTGATCGTGTAAGTAATTTATTACTCCATGGCCCCCCTGGCGTAGGGAAAACGACTCTCGCCAAAATAATTGCTGAGAATACAAGATGTTCTTTTATTGTTTTAAATGCTGTCTTGGCTGGAATTAAAGAACTGCGTGAAGTTATTGCTGATTCGAAGAAGCGGATAGATCAGCATGGATTACGTACATTACTTTTTGTTGATGAGGTCCATCGCCTTAACACTTCTCAGCAGGATGCTTTATTGCCTTGGATTGAGAATGGAACATTCAATTTTATAGGAGCTACAACTGAAAACCCATATTTTGAAGTAAATAAGGCATTGATTAGTCGTGCTCGAATTTTTCGCTTATTACCTCTTGAGTCTGAGGATCTGCATAAATTAATTCAAAGGGCATTATCAGATAAAGCCAGAGGTTATGGGACAAGAAAAATCGATATAAGTAATGAAGCCTGCAATCATTTAGTTGATGTTGCAAATGGGGATGCGAGGAGTTTGCTTAATGCTCTTGAATTAGCAGTAGAAACCACAAGTCCAGATGAAGATGGCTTAATTAAAATTGATCTTTTAATTGCTGAAGAATCTATTCAAGAGAGGGCGATTCTTTATGACAAGAATGGAGATGCTCATTTTGACACTATTAGCGCTTTTATTAAATCTTTGCGTGGATCAGATCCAGATGCTGCTTTATTTTGGCTGGCTCGCATGGTAGAAGCAGGCGAGAACCCAAGATTTATTTTTCGACGAATGCTGATTGCTGCTGCAGAGGATGTTGGATTGGCAGACCCTCAAGCAGTAGTAGTGGTAGAGGCATGTGCTGCAGCTTTTGAGCGTATTGGATTTCCAGAGGGTTTATATTTACTTAGTCAAGCTGCTTTATATTTAGCAAATACTGAAAAAAGCAATAGTTCAGGTGCGATTTTTGAGGCGATTAATTGTGTTCGAGAATCTCAACGTCAGGAAGTACCCTCACATCTTCGAGATAGTCATAGAGATAAAGAATCATTTGGAGATGGTTTGGGATATCAGTATCCTCATTCATTTTTAGATAATTGGGTTTCTCAGCAATATTTACCAAATAAACTTCAAGGAAAAGTTTTTTGGAATCCTACTAATAATGGTTGGGAAGGGAAGCGTAGATCTCTAATGCTAGAGAGGAGAGCCTCACAATTTGCAGCCATATCTAATTTTTTTCAAGATGAAACTTTGTTTCTTACTAATGGTCCTGAAATACCAATGTTTAATAAATGGTTAGATAGAATGCTTTCTCAAGAAAGTGAAAGATTGCAAAAACTTTTATACTTTCTATGGGACAAAGTTTCTTGGAAGCGTCATGACAGAGTTTTGGTCTTTGGAAATAATGCATTGCTGTGGTCTGTTATTCCTTTGAAAAATGTTCCTGAAGGAGGGGTTACTATTATGATTAAACCTGAGCAGCATGAAGGATTATTAGCACAATTAAAAGTTTTAGATGATTATTTACGACCTACATTGATCAATGATAATTTTATATCTTTGAATACACTTCCTTTAGATAATAAATTTGAATGGATTTGTGGTCGAATTAACTATCAAGACTTAAATAATTTCAATCAAGCTGGAATTTGGTCGATTATTACTGGAAAATGTTCTTCTAGTGCTGGTATTAGGATTTTATTGAGCATCCCTTTGTTAGGACCTACCTCTTCATTAATGAAGCTTCTTGTAAATGAAAAAGTAAAAGATTTAAATCAAGATTTATTTGATAGAGTTATTTTAAAAGAAAAAAATTATATAAAAAAGCTAAGTGATGATAAACTATCTATAAAACAACTTAAAGATTTAGGATGGCAAATTGAATGGAATGAATACGAGGAGGATTTACTTTTGAAGATAGATCAAAATCTTGTGAATAGATGGTTTGGTCAAAAAAGTGAATATCTAGACTTCTTAGATGATTATGACTCTAAATACTTAAAGGATTTAATGATAAAGTTTAATGGAAAAAGCTTACCTCAAAAAATAAAACATAAAAAAATAATCGGTAATTTAACTCATTAGAATAAATTTTCTTATAAATCTATGCATAAAATTGGTGCATTTAATTTACATTCTTTTTCCAGTGCAATCCCAATAGACCAATGCATAAAATCAACTAAGTAAGTATAAACTTCATGACCATTTCCTTTATGAAAAGCCATCCTAGAATTTCTTTCAATTTTCCATTCTTTCCAGTCGCGGAAAAGATTACCCTCGTATGATTTGATTACTGCCTCTTTAATGACCCAATCATTGATTATTTGCTTTTGCCTAGTTTTTGTATCTAGTTTATTTATTTCGTTACTTTCAAAGGAAAAACGTTTAATCAAGTGTTCAGTATTAAATTTTCTGTCAGATCTTTCAATATCAACTCCTACTTTATGTGCTGACCATCCAATAAGTAGTCCATCCTTGCAATGGCTCATACTGATGTTTCCCCACCCAGGAGAAAGTTTCGGAGGCTTTCCAGGTAATGAGTATAAAGGTATTTTTAGAGGATCAGTACCAAATAGTTGTGAAAGACTATGACGTGCATAGCCTCTTGAATATTGATATTGTCTTTTTCTCATGGGAGACAATTCATTGGCCCACTCTTGTTCTTGATTTGTTATTGGCTGTAAGTCACCAGGTATTTCAAAAAACCAAAACCCTAGTAAGGTTGCATCCTTGACTATTAATGATGGCAATGACTTTAAAAATTGGTGATCCTGCACCTCAATTCACGCTCCTTAACCAGGATGGAATTTCAGTAAGCCTTTCTTCATTTAAGGGTCAACGCGTTGTGCTCTATTTTTATCCTAAAGATGATACTCCTGGATGCACAAAAGAAGCTTGTAATTTTCGAGATCGATGGAAAGACTTTGAAGCAAATGGAATTAAAGTGCTTGGTATAAGCAAAGATTCTTCTGGATCACATTCAAAATTTATTTCCAAATATCAATTACCTTTTACATTATTAACTGATGCAGAACCGTGTCCTGTCGCCAGTTCTTTTGATAGTTACGGATTGAAGAAATTTATGGGTAGAGAGTATATGGGCATGATGAGGCATACTTTTGTTATTGATAAAGAAGGGAAAATAGAATTGATCTATAAAAAAGTAAAAGCAGATGTGATGGCTAATCAGATTTTGTCTGATTTGGATTTGGAATAAACTAACTTTTTAGATTAATCATGCCTTCTAGTACCAGGTTTGGACTATGAAGGACATTAATTCCCTTCTGTTTGAGTTCTTGTAAAAGAATTAACGAATCACCTCCACATAGCCAAAGAGGACCTTGGACATGATTATGAGCTGCAATAATCACTCCTACTAATGCCTCTACACTTCCTCTGAACATTGCATCTTCTGTTCGCTCAGGGAATGGGTTCTTGGATAATTGTTTGTTTCGTCCTGGATCAATAAGGTTTTCTGTTCCATTGATCATAGAAGAAAGTTGTAAATGTAATCCTGGAATTAATTGACCTCCAGCGAATTCCCCATTTGCTGTTATCCGAGTAATGCTCAGCACTGTCCCTGCGTCTGCTACTAAAAAACCATTTGGATGGATATCTGTAAGTTGAAATTTTTGGAATGCTGCCCATGCTCCTAATGCTCGGTCTATGCCTATCCAAGAAGGGATTTGCCTTAAAGGTATCTGGTTTATATTTAATTTAAGTGCGGGGTTGAGATTAATATCTGTGGGGATTTTGCCAACCGCGGCCCAAGCAATTAGTGAAGATTGAAGTGAATGAAATGTTTCGAGATTTGGAGGTGCATCTATAAAACTCCATTCATCTTCTTTCTTTAATGCCCAATGCCATCTACTATTTCCAATTAAGAGATAGCTTATTTGCTCTTTCACTTTTACAGTCCTTCTTCATCTTGCTTATTTAAATGAATACCGCACTCTTCTTTTAACCCTCCAAACCTAGTCTCTCTACCGTTCTTGTTCAAACCATCTGGTTCACTAGAATGCCAGTCTCC
>CACILY010000014.1 GCA_902587615.1 uncultured Prochlorococcus sp. | reverse complement strand
GCTAAATGGCTTGAATATAAATTTGAATCAGAAGGACCTTTTTTGGAGTCGACACTATAGATTTTTTCGTCAACAAAAAGAACTAACTGTAATAAGAGAAGTGTTTAGCCCTTTATTAGAAAAATGGCTTGGTTCAACACCCAGACAAGAATTGATACTTTAAAACTTAATATCTTCTTCGACTAGATCGAGGCAAGGGACGCTTTAATTGCTTAGAGGAACTTAATTTTTCGGGACATGTATTTTTAGAAGTCTCAATATCTCGAACTTCTTCTCGCTCCCATTTGTTGACTCGAAAATTAGATTCATCAGGCCAAGAATCTTCCTCAGCACTGATGAAGTCTTTTGTTTCTGACGAAGGGCCAATGACCTTAGTCCCTCTCAATGAGATTGCTTCTAATGGCCTTTTTTTAGCAGAAAATTGTGTTTGATAATTCACTTGATCGACATAATCAGATTCCAGCCAATCATCCTCTTCATCTTCTTCTAAAAACCAATCCAGTTTATTCCCAACCCAACGACCAACATTATTTAGCCCTGGATTGGATTTAGCCAGTCTCCTTTGGCCTGGACGTGTTCCAGCTACTCCATCTACCAACTGTCGACCAGTTTCAAACCACTGGTCCATTCTTCGCTCCAACGGATCTCGTGGACGCTGCCGATTGGGGTTTCTCTGTCTATCTGAATACATAGATCAACCTTAACCGCGCCTTCGATACAACCAATGTTCTCGTTGCAAACCTATTAAAACAATAAAGAAACCTGACAGTTGAAGCACAAGAAAGAAAATTTTCAATTTAATGCTCCTCTGCAAAAGATTGATAGGTCAATAAACAACTTGCATGCCATTGACCTTGATGAAACCTATCGCAGCAATGCTTACATGCAGCACCAGGTACCAAACGCTTATAAGGGAATTTAAGTCCACAGGACGAACAAATTGCAAGCCATTTAGGAGCTTTTTTCGGGACAGGGAAAGTATGTCGAATACTGATCCGGAATTTATCTTGTGAATCATTAATTACACTCATTCGAGCGCGAAAATTGG
This sequence comes from uncultured Prochlorococcus sp., assembly GCA_902587615.1. Classification (GTDB taxonomy): domain Bacteria; phylum Cyanobacteriota; class Cyanobacteriia; order PCC-6307; family Cyanobiaceae; genus AG-402-N21. Next base: position 28,747 of record CACILY010000014.1, on the reverse strand, counting down.
GGCCATGCACTTCCTTCAGACCTAAAATCAAATCAATCCATGCATGAATCATTTCATGGCAAAGAGTGCTTTCAATAGCTTGGTAAGGCAAATTTATTAATACTGGTTTGGAAAGAACTATTTCTGAACCCTTGTTACAAAGAACTCTTGGGCCACGGTGATAAAAGCCTGCTGTATTTGTCAAACGCCCGTCACTCCAACGAACAGAAACAATTGGTTCTTGGCATTTTGTAAGCGATCCATCAAAATATTCCCTATTAAAACGATGAAAAATTGGCAGTAAGGGAACCAAAGGCATTAAGACAATTAGGGCATCACCCTTGAATAATCGATAACATTCTGCCTAATACCCACTTTGAAACCAACTCCTTTATAAAGTAAGTAGGTCAAACACTCAAAATTGTATTCCTTCAATGGATGGTGCTCTTGTAAAAGAAATTGGATCTAAAGCTCTCTTGTATGGAGGTGGTGCTTTAGTCCTCTTTTGGATCTTCAATGCCGTCAAGCTTGTGATAGGTGCTCGAGGCATCAATCCGCTCGTCAAGCAGTTTTTTGACCAAATAGCATCCGGTCGAATTGATGGTGCTTATCAATTAACAACAAAAGCCTACAAACAACATGTAAACCGTCAGGATTTCATAAAGTTTTTAGCAAGTTTGCAACTCAATCGATATCGAAATTTAAAATCTGGCAGACCTCGTATCGAAGACAATCAAATATTACTTACTTTAAATCTTAAATCTGAAGACAAAAAAACTGAATTGCCATTGGACTTTACTTTTATCAAAATTGAGAAGAACTGGCGCATAGATCGCATTAGCAAAGTTAAGCGATAAGAAATAACTCATCACAATTTGGTGTGAATTTAACCTCAATTAAAAAATTTGAGCGTGCTGCAGAACTAAGAAGACTGCTTTCAAAAGCAGGTCATTCTTATTACGTTCTAAATAATCCAATTATGGAAGATTCGGTTTATGACCGTCTTTATAGAGAACTAATTAGTTTAGAAAAAGAAAACCCAAAGTTAATTGCCATTGATAGTCCAACTCAAAGAGTGGGTGGATTACCTGTTCTAGAGTTTTCTAGCGTTATGCATCGCATACCTCTACTAAGTTTAGACAATGCCTTTAACTTTGAAGAAGTAAAAAATTGGTATTCAAGAAATCAAAAAATAATTAATCACAAATCCGAACATAATTCTTTAATTGAAAACTGCGAAATGGTGTGCGAATTGAAAATCGATGGAAATGCAATTGCCTTAAGTTATTCTAATGGTCTATTAGTTCAAGCTGCTTCAAGAGGAGATGGAAAGGAAGGAGAAGACATTACATCTAACATAAAAACAATTAATTCAATACCTCTTTCATTAAATTTAAAAAATCCGCCTAAATGGGTTGAAATTAGAGGGGAAGCATTCATCCCTAACTTAACATTCGAAAAAATAAATTCAGAAAGGAAAAAGAATGGAGAACAAATTTTTGCTAATCCTAGAAATGCATGTGCAGGTACTCTCAGACAATTAGATCCTAAAATCGCAGCGACTAGAAATCTAGATTTTTTTGCTTATACAATTCATTTAGATGAGAATTGGATACCAAGTCTCAATGAACCAAAGCAACCTGACGATCAATGGAAATCATTAGAGTGGCTAAAGTATACAGGGTTTAAAGTTAATCCAAATGCTCAACTAATTAACAATTACCAATCGATCACAGAGTTTTGTAACACATGGGAAATAGAAAGAAAAAATCTTCCATATGCAACTGATGGTGTAGTAATTAAAATAAATAAATTCGATCTTCAGAATCAATTAGGTTTTACTCAAAAAGCACCAAGATGGGCAATAGCACTTAAATATCCTGCAGAAGAAGGACCAACCAAGCTAAAAAAATTATCTTGCCAAGTGGGAAGAACTGGTGCTGTTACACCTGTAGCCGAATTTGAAGCTATTACTCTTGCTGGTACATCAGTCAGTAGAGCAACTCTTCACAATGCCAATCGCCTCGAGTCATTGAATCTTCATTCTGGAGATACAATTGTTGTACGCAAGGCGGGAGACATTATTCCCGAAGTAGTTCGAGTACTAGAAGATTTAAGAGCTTCTAATGCCACTCGACTTCATTTACCAAAGCATTGTCCTGAATGCAATTCGAAACTTATTAAAGAAACAAATGAAGCAGCCACTAGATGCATAAATAATAGTTGTCCAGCAATACTGAAAGGGACTTTACGTCATTGGGTTAGTAAAAGTGCTATGGATATTGATGGACTTGGTTCAAAATTAATAGAACAATTAGTGGACAGAAACTTAGTTCAGTCAATAACAAGTGTATATGAACTTGATCAGGAATCATTAGAAAGTCTTGATCGAATGGGTAAAAAATCCGCAGAAAAACTACTAGAAAAGATTCATGCCTCAAAGTTGAAATCTTGGAGCAAGAAACTATATGGTTTAGGCATACATCATATAGGAGAAGCAAATGCAAAAGTTCTTTCAAAGAAGTTTACAAGTGCTAAAAATTTATCAGATGCATCACTAAAGACTCCTCATATAATTACAAGAATGCATGGTATTGGTGATGAAATTACACAATCAATAAAAGCTTGGTTCTCAAACGAAAATAACCAAAAATTAATATCTGATTTAGAGCGGCTTGGTTTTTCATTTGAATTAAATAATGAAGAAATTGATAATAAAGATAAGATATTAGATGAAAATAATCATTGCTCAGGTAAAACTTTTGTTCTGACCGGTTCAATGTCAAGTCTTAGTCGCAATAAGGCTAAAGAAATGATCGAGAAATCAGGAGGGAAAGTCAGTTCTTCTGTCAGCAGGAATACTACATATCTAGTAGCTGGATTAAAAACTGGCAGTAAATTAGAAAAAGCAAAAGGACTAGGAATTAAAATCATTAATGAAAAAGAGCTTTTAGAACTACTTCCTAAATAAAAATGTCTGATCCAAGAATTTTTGCGCTAATCAAAACTGAATGTGGAAGATCCAAGTATTTAGAATTAGTAAAAAAGAAGAATTTATATGGTCTTATTAGACTGTATTGGTTTATATTTTTTGCGATAATTAAAGATTCAGTAATACCAGCTAATGATTATAAAGACTGATCAAATTCTTTAAGAATTTTATTAGATGTTTGAGCAACAAGAAAAACAACTAGAAAAGTGGCAACCACTCCTATGCAACTATATGTCAAAGAAATAGTATCTTTTTGAGCATCAAGTACTGCATTAAATTTTGCTATATCTCCAGCCACTGCTCCTAAGCCACAAAAAAGTAGGGTTCCTGGAAAAATTGCTATTAATCCAATTGTAAAATCTCGTAAACTCACATCACTTAAACTATAAATAAGATTTAATAAGCTAAAAGGAAATGCTGGTGACAGCCTAGTTAATATGACTAATTTCAATCCTTCCTTACTAACAGCTTTCTGCACTGCTTCAAATTTAGGGAAAGTCGAAATTCGTCTTTGAATAGATTTTTTAAAAAATTTTCTACCTAGTAAAAACGTAATTTGAGCCCCTAAAAAAGCACCTAAAAAAACAAATACACTTCCAAGAAAAGAACCGTAAATCACACCAGCAAGCATTGAAGGCCATAAACCTGGCAACAAAAGAATCACCCAAAAAGCATATAAAGAAATAAAAGAAAGTATACCAATCAGAGAATGAAAGAAATCAAAAATATTTTCACCAAAGAATGTAATTCCAAGCATAATAAAAATTTAATTTAAATCTGAGAGACGTTTTTTAACTAAATCTGCTTGTACAATCGCATCAGACAAATTCTTACGGCATTCTGAAACAACTTCTTGAGGTGCTTTTTTTAGAAAATTTTTATTTTCTAGACGATTTGAAAGGGTAGTTATTTCCTTTTCTGCTTTTACTAAATCTTTTTTAAGTCTAATGATTAAGGCGTCTAAATCAACCAATCCCTCTAAAGGTAACAACGCCTCTAAATCACCATTAACACCTGCTAATGCCTTTACTGATGGTTTATTCATCGATTGATCTGGTGTAAAAATTTCAACTGCATCTGCTTTTGTAAGAACTTGAATATCAGCCTTACATGTAGTCAAAATATTTATCAAATTATTATTAGAAGTAATAAAACGTACTGGGATTTGTTGCAAAGGCTTTAAACCAGCCTCAGACCTTAAATTTCGAACTAATCTAATAGAGTCAAATAATTGCAGAAATGAAGCCTCTAATTCTAAATCCAAATAACTGTCTACTTCTTTAGGCCAAGATTGCAAAGCAAGTAATTCATCTTTCCCTTTTCCAGTAATTCCATGCCATAGCTCCTCCGTAAGATGAGGCATTAATGGATGTAGCATGATTAGAATATCATTTAGCACTTTAAACATTACTTTTTGAGAAATTTCCTTATAAATTTTCTCTTGCGCTGTTTCAGTTTTTTCTTTATTAAGATGTCTTTTAATTAACTCTAAATACCAATCACAAAAATCATTCCAAACAAACTCATATAAACCTTTAGCAGCTTCACCCAATCCATAATTTTGATATCTCTTTGATGTCTCTCTATTTACTCTTGATAATCTAGACAAAATCCAACGATCTTCGATTTTTAGATTAGAAAAATCTATATCATTCAACTTTTTAGGAGCAGAGCTTTGGCAATTCATCAATGCAAATCTAGTTGCGTTCCACAATTTATTGGCAAAGTTCCTTGCCGCTTCAACAGTTTGTGAAGTCTGATTTTTGCGATCAAAATCAAGTCGAATATCTTGGCCAGCACCTGCTACTTCTCGAACCAACGCAAACCTCAAAGCATCAGTTCCATATCGATCTATCAACAAAATAGGATCGATTCCATTCCCTAAACTTTTACTCATTTTGCGGTTTTGCTCATCTCTAACCAATCCATGAATATAAACATCCTTAAAAGGTATTTGTCCGGTAAATTGACCGGCCATCATTGTCATTCTTGCAACCCAAAAAAAGATGATATCAAAGCCAGTTATCAAGGTACTGGTTGGATACCAACGATTCAAATCAGGATTACTCTCATCAGGCCAACCCAAAGTAGAGAAAGGCCACAAGCCACTAGAAAACCAAGTATCTAAGACATCCTCATCTCTTTGAAGCTTCAAAGAATGACCAAATTTCTCACGGGCTTTACTCAACGCCTCTATTTCAGAAGTTGCAACTACATATGGAGTTTCATCCGTCATTTTGTTATCAGTTTCACTGATAACAAACCATGCAGGAATTCTATGTCCCCACCATAATTGTCGACTAATGCACCAATCTCGAATTCCATTCAACCAATCTCGATAGACTTTTTCCCATCTATCAGGGATAAAACGGGGCTCTCCATTATCAAGATATTCTCCACATCTTGAAGCCATCAAATCCATTCGAACAAACCATTGAGTTGATAGCAATGGTTCTACTGGAACTTTGCCTCTATCAGAGAAAGGAACATTATGCCGATAGGGTTCTATTTTTTTCAACAACCCTTGCTCTTTTAAAGCATTCACTATTGCTTTACGAGCTTCAAACCGATCTAGCCCTTCAAAAGCACCAGCAGATTTATTCATTGTTCCGTCCTTATTCATTATCGTTATCTGTGGTAAGTCATGCCTTTGACCAATAGCAAAATCATTTGGATCATGAGCAGGAGTTACTTTTACACAACCTGTTCCAAAATCTTTATCTACATGATCATCTGCAATAACAGGGATCTCACGTCCTACAAATGGCAACAATAATTTTTTGCCAATAAGATTTCGATAACGTTCATCAGAAGGATTAACAGCTACAGCAACATCACCTAACATTGTCTCAGGTCTAGTTGTAGCAACTTCCACATACCTGATTTGGGTATCAGTGGAAACATCCTTGAATGGATAACAAAAATGCCAAAGAAAGCCGTCAATCTCTTTCATCTCTACTTCTAAATCACTGACTGCGGAACCAGATGCAGGACACCAATTAACAAGATATTTCCCTCTATAGATCAATCCTTTTTCGTGCAAAGTTACAAATGCCTCTGAAACAGCTTTACTCATGGTTTCATCCATAGTGAATCGTTCCCTTTGCCAATCCGCCGACAATCCAAGCCGACGAAGCTGCTCAACTATGCGACCACCACTCTCAGCTTTCCAATCCCATGCTTTTTCCAGAAAAGCTTTTCGACCAATTTGATTTCGAGTAAATCCTTCTTTCTTTAATTGTTTTTCAAGAATAGTTTGAACAGCAATTGAGGCATGATCAGTACCTGGCAAGCAAAGTACGTTTTTACCCAGTAAACGTTGAAACCGAACAATTGTATCTATAAGAGCTGTATTAAATGCATGCCCCATATGCAAGCTGCCTGTGACATTAGGTGGAGGAATTACAACTGAAAAGGATTCTCCTGAATGGGTTGGGTCTGGGCTAAAAGCACCACTTTGTTCCCAGGCTTTCTGCCATCGGCCCTCTGTGCCAGCAGGGTCATATGTCTTCGCTAAGACATCAGCTGAATTAAAAGAACTTGCAGACTCTGATGGCTCAGTCACTGGAAAAGAAAAAGATTAAAAGACATGCTCGCAAACATTAATTAAATTGTTTGTTCTTGCACAAGTTAATTATCTCTTTTTTGAGGTATCCAAGGAATACTAAACATCCCTTCATGTATTCCCCAGGAAGATTGATCGATTAAAACACTTTTTCCCAAGCTTAAAACGTCTAACGCTTGTCCAACTTTTTCAGGCGTAAGTATAACTTCATTAGAAGTTGGCATTATAAAAACACTTTCTTCAGCTGGATCAGCTATTACAGAAACCGAGAACTCCTCAATCTTTCGCTCAAAAAAAACTCTTCTCATACGTCTTGTCAAAGGAGCACCTAAAGAATCCGCAAATAGTTCAAGAGTTTGTTGTTCTCCACTTAACCCACAATTCAAAGTCAACCAAATCAAAAACTTTACCCAACTATCAATAGTCCAAAGAGGTTCAAAACTATTCCTATGATTACGAACTAATTCCATTAAGGCGAAATCAAAAAGTTTTGCTTGAATAGTTGTTTGCTGAGTTTTGTTCATAAAATCATTTTCTCCTTCTAAAGTCAGTGTGATCTGCCCTTTACATCGGCAATTCCTATGATCATGGATCTAAACGACCCTGAACTAGAGTTTTCAGATCTGGTTTACGCATATCAAAGTTGGGTAATGGCTGTTATTAACGATGAAAAGTTAAATAACTCAGAAAAGCTGCTTACTGAAGACATCTCAGATGAAGGGTTAAATGCTATGCGTTTTTTACCTGGAGAGGTTACCAATGCTATTGAAACTAGCCTGGCTCGAGTTTATGAAGTAGATGAAGAGGAACTCTCTGCATTGCTTTTCCCAGAAGATTAATTTACTAAACAATTGAGTTTTAAAACTTGGCTAATCAGTCTCTAGCCAGAAGAATTAAGCGTCATCCAAAAACGTGCGTCTTTAATTCACATAAGTTCTAGCCAAAATAGAATGGGCGATCCAGGGTTCGAACCAGGGACATCCTGCTTGTAAGGCAGGCGCTCTACCGCTGAGCTAATCGCCCATACATTCAATTCTGCCCCATAGACTCAATCTATGTAAATGCATTCAACAGACAATGGCGACAGGTCTGAAACATGATCAAGCTATCAAGTTTTGGTTCTTACCTTTCAGCATATTAATAAGTCTTATTTTCGATATAAAAAGCGGAATTATCTCAGGCCTTTGTTTTCTTGTTGGTGGGTTATGGCTTTCTCCTGATCTAGATGTACCATCAAAGCCACTTAATAGGTGGGGAATTCTAAAAATTATATGGTGGCCCTACAGAAGTCTTATCAAACATCGCTCAATTTTTTCACATGCGCCAATAATTGGTACAGCAATCAGAATAAGTTATTTAATCATTATTTATTTTCTAATTTCTATACTCCTAGAAAAAATTGGATTTCAAAATGATCTACTAATTTCAAAAGGAAATATATTAGACATTCTCAAAAATTATCCAGATGAGTCCCTGGCAGCGATTATTGGTATAGAAGCTAGCGCATTAGTCCACCTCTTGAAAGATCATAATTCTTTATAAAAAAATCAATTCAAAATGACAAAGTGGTTATATCAAAATTGAAATTCATGAAAAAGAAACTTGAAACAAACTTATTTGAAGCTATTTCTAAACTCCTAAAAGTCATTGCAAAACTAAGAGATCCAATCAATGGTTGCCCATGGGACATAAAGCAAAATCATGAATCTTTAATTCCATTCGTCATTGAAGAAGCTCATGAAGTTGCCGATGCAATCCGTTTTGGAGATAAAGATAATCTAATAGAAGAACTTGGAGACTTATTACTTCAAGTCTTACTTCATGCTCAAATAGCATCCGAAGCAAAAACATTTTACCTAAAAGATATAGTAGAAAAACTTACAAAAAAATTAATTCGACGACATCCACATGTTTTCAATAATGAAATAGCGAATACGATGGAAGATGTAAATAAAATATGGGAAGCTGCAAAAGCAAAAGAGAATAAACGAAAATCTACAGTAAACACTCTTAGTAAAAGGTTAAAGTTAAAAACAAGATCTCAATCAGTTCTCACGGGTGCCATGAACATTTCAAAGAAAACTGCATCAGCTGGATTTGAATGGAATAGTGTTAATGAAGTGTGGGATAAATTTGATGAAGAAGTCCAAGAGTTCAAAGAAGCATTAAATAATAAAAGTAAAATTCATGCACAAGAAGAATTAGGAGATGTAATTTTTACGCTGACCAATATTGCTCGCTGGTATTCAATTAATCCAGAAGAAGGCTTAGCAAGTACAAACAAAAAATTCCTAGAAAGATTCTCATACATTGAAGAAAGTCTTAATGGAGAGTTATCAAATAGATCTTTAAAGGAACTAAAATATTTATGGGAAAAAGCAAAAAAAGAAATTGACAATACTCTAGAAGAAGAAGAAAATAAGAATGGTTTTTAAAATCCGAATTATGAAGCTAAAATATATGCACAGACACAGCGGAAATTCTGGCTGTCCAACAAATGAGAAGAAGAATTGGAATCCTTAAATATTAGGTGGATTGATGAATATCACATGGGAAGCAGATATGGTCTGCAAGGTAAAATATTGGCAGATGAACAAAGTAAATTTCAAAGAATAACTATAATAGAAAGCGCTAATTATGGAAAAGGATTACTTCTAGATAATTGTTGGATGACGATGGAATCCAAAGATCAAAATTATCATGAATGTTTAGTTCATCCTGCTATTTGCAGCGCAGAAAAATTAGATAAAATACTAATAATTGGAGGAGGTGATGGCGGTTCAGCAAAAGAATGTCTTCGTCATGAAGAAGTGAAACATATAGACATGGTTGAAATCGATAATAGAGTAATTGAATTATCTAAAAAATACTTACCTAACCTAGGTGGAGATGCTTGGAAAGACCAACGACTACATTTACATATTAAAGATGGGCAAGACTGGATTAAAACTATTCCAGCCAATTACTACGATGTAATTATCGTTGATAGTTCAGATCCTAAAGGACCTTCTAAAGGGCTATTCAATAAAAAATTTTTTCAAAATTGCAAATTTGCTCTCAAAGAAAGCGGAGTATTTGCTTCTCAAAGTGAGTCACCTGATGCTTTTCAAGAAATACATATTGATACTGTGAAAACAATCAGAGAGGTATTTGAAAATGCCGATCCACTTTATGGAAATGTTCCAATGTATCCAAGTGGATTCTGGAGTTGGACATTTGCGTCAATTGATAAGCCTAGATATCACAATCCAAAACCAAGAAGAATCGAATCAATAATTGAAACATGTGAGATATGGAGCCCTCGCTGGCAAAAAGGAGGTTTCAATGCAATTCCTGCCTGTATTGAAAGGGCTTTAAAACAATGAGCGATCATCAAATATCTATTCAAAAATTATTTAACAAAGAAGGATCAATTTTCATGGGTGCTAAAAGAGAACCCAAAGATTGTCAAATAGGAATCTTTGGCATTCCATATGATGGGACCACCTCATTTCGTCCAGGATCCAGATTTGGCCCTGCCGCGATAAGAGAAGTCAGCAATTCGATTGAAAGTTATTGCCCACAGTTGGGAATAGATTTAGAGGATCTCGATTATGCAGACTTTGGGTCTTTAGATATTCCTTTTGGTGCGCCAGAACCTGTGATTGCACTTGTTAAGGAAGCAACTGAGAAATTAATTTCTTTAGGGCTGAAACCATTATTGCTAGGTGGAGAACATTCTATTAGTTCTGGATCAGTTGAAGTCATGGCAAATAAATTTAATGATCTTGTTCTTGTTCAATTAGATGCTCATGCTGATATGCGTCAAAGCTGGCTTGGCTCAAAAAATAATCATGCCTGCGCAATGAGGCGATGCCTTGAGATCCTCCCAAGTCAAAAACTGTTTCAAGTAGGAATCAGAAGTGGCACTAAGGAAGAGTTCCAAAATCTAATTGAACAAAAAAGATTAGTAACTCATCTGCATGGTGAATCGGCAAAGCATCTAAAGGAAGTTTTATCTCCTTTCATTGGAAAACCTATTTATTTATCAATTGACCTAGATTGGTTCGATCCAAGCATCATGCCAGGAACTGGAACTCCAGAACCAGGAGGATATTTCTGGCCAGATTTTAATGAAATAATTAATGTTCTAAAAGAACATAAAATAGTAGCAACAGATATTGTGGAATTAGCGCCTCAATTAGATCCCTCTGGTATCAGCAGTATTCTCGCTGCAAAAGTTTTAAGAAGCGTATTAATACTTCTTAGTCTTTCTAATTAAACTAGTATCAAAAAAGTATATTTAATTTACTATTGATGCAATCAAGCTTGTGTCTATCTAATAACTTTAAAGAAAGCATTGAAAATTTATATATCACCTCTCATTAACTAACACAACCTTCTCAAAATCAAGCTGTCTATCTAGTTTCAAGTCACTATGGTTGTGCAAATTTGGTAAAGCTGGTTCTAGTTGAGTCCAATGATGACAAAAAAACACTAAAGAAATTTCTGGATGCAATTTGAGTTTTCTTAACTTGCACCATGAAAAATCAGATGACTGAGCAGAAACACAATGCGCACAATTTCTACAGCATTCTTTTTGAACCATTGATATAGCTTCCAAGACTAATAGGTTAGTCACAGTTCTCTAATCAAGCCATAAAGTATTAAATTTTGGCAAATTAGTTACTTCATCGAATTTCTTAGCTGAAAAGCTCTTTAAAAATCTCCCTCCAAATGACCCTAAAACAAACTCCTCTATATAAAAGCTGTCTTGATTGCGGTTGTCGCATGAGTCCTTTTGCAGGATGGGAAATGCCAATTCAATTTTCTGGCTTAATAAATGAACATGAATCAGTTAGACACAAAGCTGGAGTATTTGACATATCTCATATGGGAGTTATTTGCATTAAAGGAGAAAATGCAAAAGATCAACTTCAACGCTTAGTTCCCAGTGACCTATACAGAATCAATAAAGGAGAAGCTTGCTATACCGTATTTTTAAATCCTATGGGTGGAATAATTGATGATCTAATTATTTATGATCTAGGACTGAATAATGAAGAAGCAGAATGCCTTGTATTAGTAATTAATGCAGGCTGCACAACGAAAGATTTAGCCTGGCTAAATCAAAATCTAGACCTATCTAAAATTTCCATAACAGATCATAAAAAAGATGGCGTCTTACTAGCTTTACAAGGACCAGAGGCACAAAAAATACTAGAAAAAGTGCTGCAAACTCCACTGTCTTCAATTCCTCGTTTTGGTCACAAATACTTAGAAATATTAAATAATCAGTTCAATACAAACGATCCCAAAAGTCTATTCATTGCTCGGACTGGCTATACAGGCGAAGAAGGCTTTGAATTACTTCTATCAGGAAACTCAGGAGAATTATTATGGTCCGTTTTAATCAAAGAAGGTGCTATTCCATGCGGACTAGGAGCTAGAGATACTCTGCGACTAGAGGCAGCGATGCATTTGTATGGACATGAAATGAATAGTGAGACTTCTCCCTTTGAAGCAGGCCTAGGGTGGCTAGTCCATCTAGAAATGCCAAAGGATTTTATTGGACGCAAAGTATTAGAAAACCAAGCCTCCACAGGAGTCTCTAGAAGATTAATTGGTCTGAAAATCGATGGTCGTGGAATTGCTCGTCAAGGTTATCCAGTAATTTCTAACAATAAAGAAATTGGAAAAATCACTAGTGGCTCATGGTCGCCAACATTAAAAACAGGTATTGCAATGGCATATATACCAACAGAGCTCACTAAGATTGGGACCAAAGTGAACGTTTCAATTCGAGGGAAAGAAGTTTCCGCTGAAATTGTAAAAAGGCCTTTTTATCGAAGAAATCAGAACAAAAACTAGGTTTTAAAATTCAAAAACCATTCATTATGGGAAACTCATTCTGTCTAACAAATATTTTCAATGCGCAGCAATCATTGCGGAGATCTACAAACCAAAGATATTAAATCGAGAGTTCAGTTATGTGGATGGGTAGATCGATCCCGTGATCATGGTGGCGTGATCTTCATAGACCTCAGAGATCGTAGTGGAACAGTTCAAATCACCATTGATCCTGATCAAGGTGAAGAAATGTTTTCAATAGCAGAAGGACTACGCAATGAAACTGTTCTACAGGTCAATGGAACGGTGAGGTCTAGACCTTCAGATTCAATTAATAAAAAAATAAAAACAGGCTCTATTGAGGTTTTAGCCTCTGAGCTAAAAGTGCTTAATACCGTTTCTGAGAATCTACCCTTTACTGTCTCTATTCATGATGAAGAACCTATACGAGAAGAAATAAGATTGCGATATCGATTTCTAGATCTACGAAGAGATCGAATGAATAAAAATCTTCAATTACGACACACCACAATTAAAACCGCCCGAGACTTCCTTGAAAGCAAAGGTTTCTTAGAAATAGAAACCCCTATACTCACTCGTTCCACTCCAGAAGGAGCTAGAGATTATTTAGTACCTTCTAGAGTATGTGAAGGTGAGTGGTTTGCTCTTCCGCAATCTCCTCAACTTTTCAAGCAATTATTAATGGTAGGAGGAGTAGAGCGTTATTACCAAATAGCACGATGTTTTAGAGATGAAGACTTACGTTCAGATAGACAACCTGAATTTACTCAGTTAGACATGGAGATGAGCTTCATGAGCCAAGAAGAAATACTCGAATTAAATGAAAAATTAATTGCCTCAATATGGAAGAAAGTAAAAGGAATAGAGCTTAAGCTTCCATTTCAAAGATTGACATGGCAAGAAGCCATGGATAGATATGGAACAGACAGACCGGACACTCGCTATGGAATGGAACTAAAAGATGTAAGCGAGCTTCTGAAAGAATCAGGTTTCAAAGTCTTCTCAGGGGCTATAGCCTCAGGAGGTTCAGTTAAATGCATCAATGTTAGTAATGGTAATCACCTGATCAGCAATGTACGCATTAAACCAGGTGGAGATATTTTCACTGAAGCTCAAAAAGCTGGTGCAGGCGGATTAGCATTTATAAGAGTACGAGAAGAAGGAGAAATTGACACAATCGGAGCAATCAAAGATAACCTAAATGTTGAACAAATAGACTCTTTACTCAAGCAAACTCAGGCTAAAGCTGGGGACTTAATACTTTTTGGAGCAGGGAAAACAGAAATAGTCAATAAAACACTCGATCGAGTCAGACAATTTTTAGCAAGGGAACTCAATCTGATCCCTAATGATAAACAAAATATAAACTGGAATTTTCTTTGGGTTATAGATTTCCCAATGTTTGAATTTAATTCAGATGAACAAAGATACGAAGCCCTCCATCATCCATTTTGTGCGCCAAATAAGGAAGATATTGGAAATAAAGAGGAGTTATGGACAACACATCTTCCTCAAGCTCGAGCAGAGGCATATGACCTAGTTCTAAATGGACTAGAAATTGGTGGTGGTTCTCTTCGTATACATAATCCTGAACTACAAAAAAAAGTATTTAAAACTATTGGTCTTGAACCCGAAACATCAAACAAACAATTTGGATTTCTTTTAAATGCACTAGAAATGGGCGCACCTCCTCATGGTGGGCTTGCATTTGGTTTAGATAGAATTGTGATGCTTTTATCTGGCGAAGATTCAATTCGAGATACAATTGCCTTCCCTAAAAGCCAACAAGCAAGATGTTTAATGACTGAAGCACCAGCAACTGTTTCAAAAGATCAGTTAGAAGAGCTACATATAAACTCTACTCTTGACGAAAATGACTGAATAAAGCTATTCCATTTATAATCAATGGAATAGCAATAAAATATTGAATTTTCTTGGCCCCCTGCTAGATCGAGGTAATTTATAGAGTGTCTAAAAAATAAATGGCAAAATTTGTTTTCGTAACAGGAGGAGTTGTTTCAAGTATTGGCAAAGGGATTGTTGCCGCAAGCCTTGGTCGTTTATTGAAATCTCGTGGATACAGTGTCTCTATTTTGAAATTAGATCCATACTTGAATGTAGATCCAGGCACGATGAGTCCATTTCAACATGGAGAGGTTTTTGTTACCGAAGATGGGGCTGAAACGGATTTAGATCTTGGGCATTACGAACGTTTTACGGATACCGCTATGTCGCGCTTAAATAGCGTCACTACTGGATCTATTTATCAGTCTGTAATCAATAAAGAGAGGCGAGGTGATTTCAATGGTGGAACAGTTCAAGTAATTCCACATATAACGAGCGAAATCCGTGAACGAATCCACAGAGTTGCATCTAATAGTGGTGCAGATGTTGTCATCACTGAAATAGGAGGAACTGTCGGAGATATTGAATCGCTACCTTTTCTAGAAGCAATTCGTGAATTCAAAGGAGATGTAAACAGAAGGGATATTAGTTATATACATGTCACGCTATTACCTTTTATAGGTACATCGGGAGAAATTAAAACGAAACCAACTCAGCATTCCGTAAAAGAGCTTCGATCAATTGGAATACAGCCTGACATATTAGTTTGCAGAAGTGATAGACCAATCAATAATGCTTTAAAACGTAAAATCAGTGGGTTTTGTGGCGTAAATGAACAAGCAGTTATTCCTTCATTGGACGCGGACAGTATCTATTCTGTTCCTTTGGCCCTTAAAGAAGAAGGTCTTTGTCGAGAAGTATTAGATGTACTAGACCTATCAGACTTGGAATGTGATTTAGAAGATTGGAAAAAACTAGTACATAAACTACGAAATCCAGGTCCGTCAGTAAAAGTGGGTCTAGTTGGAAAATACATCGAATTAAATGATGCCTATCTTTCTGTAGTCGAAGCACTCCGTCATGCCTGCATCGCTCAGGATGCCTCTCTCGATCTTCATTGGATAAGTGCTGAAAAACTTGAAACAGAAGGTGCTGATTCATTGCTGGAAGGCATGGATGCTGTTGTAGTTCCAGGTGGATTTGGCAACCGTGGAGTAGATGGAAAAATCGCAGCCATTCGCTGGGCAAGAGATCAACGAATACCATTTCTAGGACTATGTTTAGGTATGCAATGTGCTGTTATTGAATGGGCGCGAAACCAAGCTGGGCTCAAAGATGCGTCAAGCTCAGAACTCAATCCTAAATCTGAGCATCCTGTTATTCATTTGCTTCCAGAGCAAGAAGATGTTGTTGATCTTGGTGGAACAATGAGACTAGGTGTATATCCGTGTCGTCTAAAAGAAGGAACAATTGCTCACAACTTATATAAAGAGGAGGTCATATATGAACGTCATCGCCATAGATATGAATTCAACAACTCATATCGAAACCTATTTCTTGAATCTGGGTATCAAATTAGTGGTTCATCCCCCGATGGTCGTTTAGTTGAAGTTATTGAGCTAAAAGATCATCCTTTTTTCATTGCTTGCCAATTTCATCCAGAATTTCTTTCTAGGCCAGGCATACCTCACCCTTTATTCCGCGGACTTATTGAAGCAGCTCAAATACGTCTACCTAGATCTCCAAACGAAGCGTTTCACAACACAATCGATCCTCAACTAAAAAAAACATTGAAACCTTCTGAATGATCAGTAGCCTTCCTGTGGTTGAATGCTTTCATTCACTTCAAGGAGAAGGGGCCCATACGGGTAGGAGTGCCTATTTCATACGACTTGCCATGTGTAACGTGGGATGTACTTGGTGTGATACCAAAATCTCTTGGTCAGCAGATCTTCATCCCAAAGAAAATATACAAAAACTTTCAGAAAATACAGCAAGAGCAAGGTCAAAAGGTGCATCTTTTGTTGTCATCACTGGAGGAGAGCCACTCCATCACAATCTAAATTATCTATGTAAATCAATAAGAAACGTGACCAAGTGCAAAAGGAAAAATTCAATTCCTATTCATATTGAAACAAGTGGAGTTGATAAACTAAGTGGAAATCCAGACTGGATAACTCTTTCTCCCAAAAAACATGCACCTCCAAAGAAAGAAATTCTCAAAGTATGCCAAGAATTAAAAGTAGTCATTCATGAAAAAGATGACCTTATTTTTGCCGAAACAATGGCTCAAGAAATTCAATTAAATATCTCTAATAAAACTTTACTATTTCTTCAAGCTAGTTGGAATAATAAAGAAGCGGAAAACCTCACGTTTGAATATGTCAAAAACAATCCACAATGGCGATTAAGTATGCAAACTCATAAATGGCTCAAAGTAAGGTAATAATAAAACTTACCCATTTTCCCTAGAGCTCAACAAAATATAGTCATGGGTAACCTCACAACAATTGCACTTCTTTCTGGAGGCCTCGACTCGGCAACGGCGGCAGCTCTAGCAAAAGAATCTGGACATAAAGTCATAGGGCTTTCATTTAACTATGGACAACGGCATCGACGTGAACTAATAGCCGCAACTAATATCGCCAAACACCTAGAGTTAATTGAACATCAAATTATTAATGTCAACTTAGCAGCTTGGGGCGGCTCATCCTTAACCGATATGAGCCAATCTCTTCCTGACAAAGGTGTAGTAGAAACAACTATTCCATCCACATATGTCCCTGGTAGGAATACCGTCTTTATAGCTATTGGATTAAGTCTCGCAGAAGCGCGTAATGCCCAAAATGTCGTTTTAGGAATTAATGCAATGGATTATTCTGGCTATCCTGATTGCCGTCCAGATTATCTTGAAGCATTTCAAAATCTTGCGAATCTATCCAGTAAAGCAGGACGTCTGGGTGAAAAAATCAATCTTTGGGCTCCTCTAATAAAATGGAAAAAAGTAAAAATCATAAAAGAAGCACTAAGATTAAATATACCTATTGAAAGTACTTGGAGTTGTTATAGCGATATGAAAAGTGCGTGTGGTATATGTGATAGTTGTCGTATTAGAGATGCAGCACTAAAAGAAATTGGTAGATCAGATCTATGTAGTAAAAAATAATGGTGATGACCCTAAAACGAAAACTTTGTTGTTGGCAAAGCCCAACAATTTTAGTTGATCAATTAGTTGAATACTGGGGACAAGATGGTTTTATTTGGTTAGATGGAGATGGAAGCCAGTTGGGAAGATGGCTAACATTAGGAGTAGAGCCAATAGAAGAAATTTGTTGTAGAGGACTTCCATTAGACAAAAACTCAGTCAATCCATTTACTCTTTTAAAAGAATTAAAACCCGGACACTGGACAGGATGGCTAAGCTATGAAGCCGCTGCCTGGATAGAACCATCTAATCCCTGGAAAAAGGATAAAATGGCAATGCTATGGATAGCTTCACATGATCCAGTATTAAAATTTGATCTAATAAAAAAAGAACTATGGCTTGAAGGGTGTGACGAAAAGAGAATCAAAAAATTTTCAAATTGGTTAGATAAAATATCAACCCCAAAAAATAAAAATACTCCTAAGAGCTTATCTAGCTATAAACAATTAAATGATGTAGTCAAACTAAATTCATGGAAGTATTTATCAAAAAAAACAGATTATGCCGACAAAGTAAAACTTATAAAAAAATTGATTAGAGATGGAGATATATTTCAAGCAAATCTTACAACATGTTGTGAAACAAAGCTTCAACAAGGAAGTTCATTAATTAATATTTTTAAAAAACTACGAAAGCATTGTCCGTCTCCATTTGGAGGAATTATTATAGGCTCAGGCTTAGCTAGTGGAGAAGCAATCTTATCAAGCTCTCCAGAGCGTTTTCTAAAAGTTTTACCTACAGGGGAAATAGAAACTAGGCCAATAAAAGGAACAAGACCAAGAAATGCTGACCCTATAAAAGATGCTGCAATGGCAGCAGAATTGGTCTGTAGTGAGAAAGATAGATCGGAAAATATTATGATTGTGGATCTTTTAAGAAATGATTTAGGCCGAGTATGTGAACCAGGCTCGATTAATGTTCCTCAATTAGTAGGATTAGAAAGTTATACACAAGTACATCATTTAACTTCTGTTATAACTGGTTCATTAAAAGTAAATAAGACATGGATTGATTTACTCGAGGCATGTTGGCCAGGAGGATCAATTACTGGTGCCCCAAAACTACGTGCATGCAAACGTCTTAATGAGTTGGAGAGTATCTCTCGCGGTCCCTATTGTGGATCTTTTATCAATCTAGATTGGAATGGAAAATTCGATAGCAATATATTAATTCGGTCGTTAATAGTCAAAGATGAAATACTCAGAGCACACGCGGGCGGAGGAATCGTCGCAGATTCTGATCCTATGAATGAAGCAGAAGAAATGGATTGGAAGTTACGACCTCTATTACAAGCATTGGAAGAAGAAAAATGATAGAAAAAATTGCCTGGATTAATGGTAAATGGGGATCTCCCCACGATTTAAAGATTCCCATAGAAGATCGAGCATTAAATCTTGGCGATGGAATTTTTGAAACGATTTTAATTTGGGAAGGTAAACTACAGTTATTTAATGAGCATTTAGAGCGGTGGAAACAAAGTGCATTATTGCTTGGAATGGAATCACCACCAGACAAAAGTTTGTTGCAAGGATTAATTAAAGAAGGAATAAAACATTTAAAATTACAAAAACGAAATGGCATCCTTCGTCTTAATTGGAGTAGAGGTGACAACAAAAGTAGAGGTATAGACATATCTGACCAGAGCGAAAATTCATCTGCTCATAGATTCTGGATGGAATTAAGCATTGGATCTCCATCGTTCAAAAGCATAACAGCGATCATCAGTTCCAATGAAAGGCGTAATACATATAGTCTATTAAGTCGGTGCAAGACATTTGCATATACACAATCTGTGCAAGCAAGGAGAGAAGCTAAAATATCAGGTTTTGACGATGCATTACTCCTTAGCAATAGTGGAGAGCTCTGTTGTGGAACAACATCGAATTTAATAATTATGCGCAACAATGAATTCCTAACACCTCGGCTAAAAAGTGGTTGTCTACCTGGAATTATGAGACAGCAAGGATTAAATTCAGGTTTATTTAAAGAAGGAAAGTTAGAAGCGAATCTTCATAAAGATGATGAATGCCTACTAATTAATAGTCTAAGTTGTCATCCAATTAAAAAATTAAATAACAATGTTCTTAAGACTTTTGTAAATGCTGAAAATCTCTGGAAATCAATATATAAAATTTAGTGGAATGAAAATAATTAAAGTTTAATCGGCATAGTAACTTTAGATGCAGTCGGAGAACATGCTGACACTTGAAAATTCACAACAGAACCAAAAATTACAATTGATGGAGCTTCGAATTTTTGTTTTTCTGCTTGATCAACAACTTCCTCTAAAGTAGATATAAGATAACGCTGTCCATACACTGTTGCTTGTTGAATCACAGCTGATGGTGTTGTTAAGGGTAAACCACTTAATATTAACTCTTCAACTATATATTTAAGATTATGCACACCCATATAGACCACTAAAGTATCCGTTGATTGTGCTAAAGCTTTCCAGTTAACTAGTGGTTCCTTTTTTTCAATACCTTCATGACCAGTAACAAAGGTTACTGAGCTCGCGGCTAAACGATGAGTAAGAGGAATTCCCATATAAGCCGATGCAGCTATTCCAGAAGTTATCCCAGGAACAACCTCCACGGAAACTCCATGATCACTTAAATATGATGCTTCTTCACCACCTCGACCAAACACAAAAGGGTCTCCTCCTTTTAACCGAACAACACTCTTATGAGACTTAACAAGTTCTAAGAGAAGATCATTAGTTTTTATTTGAGGAAAAGAATGATGATCACGACGCTTGCCAACAAAAATGCATTTACATGATCCTTTAACTAATTCCAGCACTTCATTAGGCACTAACGAATCATATACAAGTGCATCACATTGACGAATAAGGCGCTGTGCCTTCACAGTAAGTAAATCCGGATCGCCAGGACCTGCTCCTACCAAATATACAGTTCCAAGTAGAGCATTATTCATGCAAGAAAATTCTGATCGTGAACGCTTTAAAAGCTATCTTCGCAAAATTGGAAGTGGAGAACAAACCGGACGCGGAATGAGTCGCGCAGAATCTGAAGACGCACTTAATTTAATTCTGAAAGGTATACCTAGTCCAGCACAAATTGGTGCATTCATGATTGCGCATCGAATCAGAAGGCCAGAAATCCAAGAACTTGCAGGTATGCTCGATACATATTTAACGTTAGGGCCAAAATTAAGGTCAAAAAACAAACAACGTAATCCTATTTGTTTTGGAATGCCTTTTGATGGACGGGTTCGAACAGCACCTATCTATCCCTTAACAACTCTTTTATTAATCAGTGCAGGACAACCTGTGATTCTTCATGGAGGAAGGAAGATGCCTGTCAAATATGGAGTTACAACAGAAGAGCTATTTCGTTCTTTAGGTCTAAATCTTAAAGGTCTGACTATCAAGCAAGTTGAAAATGGCTTTTGGGAAAACAACTTTGCATTCATTTATCAGCCAGAACACTTCCAAATAGCAGAAACGCTAATTCAATATCGTGAAGAAATAGGAAAAAGGCCACCTATAGCAAGTATGGAATTGCTATGGACAGCTCATCAAGGAAAGCACCTAATGATTACTGGGTTTGTACATCCACCAACAGAAGAAAGACATTGTAAAACTCTTCAAATAATGAATGAATTCAATGTAATTACTATAAAAGGCCTTGAAGGGAGTACTGATCTTTCCATACGCCATTCATCTATTATAGGTCGAATGCGTGATGACAAGCTCAAAAGGATAATACTGAAGGCTAAAGATTACGACTATATAGCTGAAGACATGTCATGGAAGAACGTCGACGAATGGCGCGATCAGGCATTGCAAGCACTTAACAATGAAGGGCCTTTGAAAAAGGCATTAGAATGGAATGGTGGAATTTTTTTATGGCTTTCTGGTGTAGTCAATAATCTTGAGGAAGGACTATTTAAAGCCAAAGCATTAATTGCTTCTGGATCAACAAAAAAAACATTGAAAGATCTAAGTAATTGGCGGCAAAATATTTAAAATCTTATTCAAGTAAATATAGAGCCTAGGTTAAAATTTTTTCCATTAAATATCTATCAAAAGAAATTCCACCTATCTCTATTTTTTCAAGACTATTCATTACCCAACCATGTCGTAGTAATAATTGATAGCTCAATAAACTAGCCTCAACAAACAATTTATCTTGTTGATCAGTTCTAGCGTCTTCTTCAACGCAATTAAGTAAAGCCGTAGCATGTCCTCGGCGAGAAGAACGACCACGGCAATACAATAATGCCAAACGGTCTAAAGGATATCTCACTGCAAATGCCTCAACCTTGTCTTTTTCACAACTAACCCAACCCTTACCCTCTTCCAAAGTTTTATCTAAAATCCCAGGCAACCAAGCCAAAGAAGTCCACGCTTGAATTTGATCCTGAGTATAAAAAGTATGACCTTGAGATTCAATCGCATCTGCATAAATTTCTCTAACTAAACAATGATCGGAAACTTTCAATTCTCTTAGTTGATATTTGAGAATCATCTAATTAACGCAAAAACGGAATTATTTGGACAACCTATGTGGGATGGTAAGACAGACGATATTGAACGCTGTGAAAAGGTTAGAAAAAACCACTCTATTAAGTGCCTTCATTACTTTATTAAATGATCGGCTTGGAGAAACCATTGTCTTTCCTTTACTTCCTTTCCTTATTGAACGGTTTACTACTAGTGGAAGCACTCTGGGATTATTAGCAGGAACATACGCAATATCACAATTTGCGGTCGCTCCTTCAATAGGCGCACTCAGTGATCGTTTTGGAAGAAAGCCAATAATCATTGCGTGTGTATCAGGTTCTGTTATAGGGCTTTGCTTATTTGCATTAACAGTAAGTATTAACTGGGATAATCTTTTACCGCTATGGGCAACAGGCATACCTTTATTTCTTCTTTTCTTTGCCAGAATAATAGATGGCATTAGCGGAGGAACTGCAGCAACAGCAACTGCTGTTTTAGCAGATATTTCTACACCAGAAAATCGAGCTAAAACATTTGGGTTAATTGGAGTCGCTTTTGGCTTGGGATTTATACTTGGCCCTGGGCTAGGAACAGCTCTAGCAAAATTCAGCGTAACTTTACCAGTGTGGGCAGCAACAATCTTTGCTATTTCAAACTTAATTTTAGTTATTTGGGGATTACCAGAAACTTTACCCATTGAAAGAAGAAATTCCTTACCTAGGAAAAGAGAATTAAATCCATTTACTCAACTTAGCTTGGTTTTTCAGAACCCACTATCAAGAGAATTGTGTTTCGCATTTTTCATATTCTTTATGGCTTTTAACGGCTTTACGGCTGTATTAGTACTCTATTTAAAAGAAGCATTTGCTTGGAGTCCTCAATTATCCAGCCAAGCTTTTATCGTAGTAGGCGTCATCGCAATGATCGTACAAGGAGGATTAATAGGTCCTCTTGTAAAACAATTTGGCGAGTTAAAACTTACATTAGCTGGAATTGGTTTTGTAATAGCAGGATGTATAAATCTAATCCTTGCAAATGTAGACAACTCAAAGCCTATGGTTTTTAGCTCTGTGGCTGTACTTGCTATTGGGACTGGATTAGTAACACCTTCTCTAAGAGCATTAATTTCTAGAAAATTAAATGCAGCAGGGCAAGGAGCTATTTTGGGGAGCTTACAAGGATTGCAAAGTTTAGGTACTTTTCTTGGAGCTACTGCTGCAGGTTTGAGTTATGACCTTTTAGGAGCAAAAAGTCCTTTTTTAGGGACAACTTGCCTTCTTGTAATAGTGATTTTACTCATTTCAAACAAAAGTTCACTAAAATCTAATCATTTAGAGAATACATAACAAAATATGTTAGTTATAATTTTTATCTTAAACCCCTCCAATTAAATAAAAAACAAATAAATGATTAAAACAATGTCCGAAAAAAACTATTACATAAATAGAGAACTTAGTTGGATCGATTTTAACAAAAGAGTTCTTTTTCATGGATTTCATCCAAATACTCCATTACTAGAAAAAGTCAAATTTAATGCCATTTTCAGCAATAATCTAGATGAATTTTTCATGGTTAGAGTTGCCTCTCTCAAATCACAAGTAGAAGCAGGTATTATGAAAAGGAGTGAAGATGGAAAAACACCACTTGAACAATTAAAAGATATTAGAACTAATCTATTACCAATTCTAGAAGAACAACAAGAACAATTTGAATATCAGATAAAAAAAGAGTTAAAAAAAGAGCTTATTTATATTCTTAATTACGAAGAGCTTAATAATAGACAAAAAGAATGGATTGAGAATTATTTCACCAAAGCTATATTTCCAATTCTTACTCCTTTAGGGGTAGATCAGGCACATCCTTTTCCATTTGTCAGCAATTTAAGCCTCAACTTAGCTGCTCTAATTCATGATCCAGAAAAAAATAGTCAAGAATTTGCAAGAGTAAAAATACCTCAAAAAATAATGGAAAGATTTATTCCAATTCCGGTAGATTTATGCGATATGTATCCCAAGGCAATTCATACAGCAATTCCAATTGAACAAGTAGTTGCTTTTAATTTAAAACATTTATTTCCTGGAATGAGAATAGAGCAATATTCATTTTTTCGTGTAACTAGAGATGCTGATCTAGAGCTAAGGGATCTCGAAGCTGATGATCTAATGAGTGCAATTGAGGAAGGACTTAGTAAACGTCGCATGGGTGGAGAAATAGTGCGACTTGAAGTCTCAAAAAATATGCCAAAAAAAATACTTGAATTACTTCAAGAAGGTATGAGTGTCAACGAGGAAGATTTATATCAAGTGGATGGAATGCTAGGACTTGATGAGGTAATGGATTTAATGAAACTTGATTTGCCAAAGCTAAAGTTCAATCATCATCAAGGACTGACGCATAGATCACTTAAGAGTAGTCAAAGAAGTTTATTAGAAGATGGTTCACTAAAGGAAGAAGAGTTCAAAAGTATTTTTTCGATTCTTAGAAGTGAAGATTTACTCATTCATCATCCATATGAACTTTTTTCTACATCTATTGAAGAATTTATAAATCAATCAGCTGATGACCCAAAAGTAATGGGAATCAAAATGACTCTCTACCGGGTATCACAAGATTCACCAATACTATCTGCTTTGATTCGAGCTGTAGAAAAAGGTAAGCAAGTGATGGCTCTTGTTGAACTTAAGGCTCGATTCGATGAAGACAATAATATTCAATGGGCAAAAAGACTAGAACAATCTGGAGTTCACGTCGTTTATGGAGTAATTGGATTGAAAACTCATACTAAAATAACTTTAGTAGTTAGAAAAGAGAAAGAGCATCTTCGAACATATTTTCATATTGGTACAGGGAATTATAATTCAAAAACATCAAATATATATACAGACATAGGTTTACTTTCATCCAAACCAGAAATAGGTCAAGATCTAATAGAGCTATTTAATTACTTAACTGGATTTTCTAAACAACAAAAATTTCGAAAACTATTAGTTGCACCAGTTAGTTTACGTAAAGGCATAGAGCGACTAATTGAACGAGAAATTAAAAATGCTAAAGATGGAAAAAAGGCTAATATTCGAGCCAAGATGAACTCACTTGTTGACCCTCACATAATTCAATTATTATATGAAGCCTCAAAGGTTGGCGTAAAGATAGAATTAATAGTTCGAGGCATGTGCTGCTTATACCCTGGGAAGAAAGGTCTTAGTGAAAACATAACAGTTGTAAGTATTATCGGAAGATTTTTAGAACATTCAAGAATTTTTTGGTTTTTCAATAATGGCAATCCAGAGGTTTATCTAGGTAGTGCTGATTGGATGAGAAGAAATCTAGACAGAAGAGTTGAAGCTATCACGCCTATCGAAGATAGAAAACTAAAAGGGCAATTAACTGCACTATTAGAGCATTATCTATCAATCGACTCTGATACATGGACGATGAACAAGAATGGAGTGTTTATTCATAATCAAGCTGATAAAGAAGAAAAATCACCTCAAGAAGAGTTAATCGATATTTATCACAAGGAGTATCAATAAAAAGAGATGCGTTCAAGAGGAAAACGAATCAAAGACTCTAATCAAGGATGTGCCGATCCAAATTCAGGCTAAATCATTTGGCTTCTTCTAAGGAAATTTAGAGGTATATAGAAAGTTTTTTATTTATTTTGTACTAGTTTCTATTTTCAGTGCTAACTTCAAACTAAATACAAATATAGGAGGCCAGGGTGATGGGGATCCCTCTGGAATCTGCAAAGGGTGTTTCTGAGAAATCTTCAGAAAAACCTACTTTGCCGAAGACTTCAAAACAACGAGGATCAAAAGGTTCTAAAAGCCAGGGTCGTCAAACAGGACGTTTGGGGACCGATGCAATTGGTTTTTATTTAAGCAGTATTGGAAGAGTTCCTCTTCTTACTGCTGCAGAAGAAATAGAGCTTGCGCATCACGTGCAGGCCATGAAACCAATTTTAAATATTCCTGAACAGGAAAGAACTGGGCGTCAAAAACGTCTAATTCGTATGGGTAAACGTGCCCGAGATCGCATGATGGCTGCCAATCTTCGTCTCGTTGTAAGTGTGGCAAAAAAATACCAAAATCAAGGATTAGAATTACTTGATTTAGTTCAAGAAGGTGCAATAGGTCTAGAACGAGCGGTTGATAAATTTGATCCTGCAATGGGGTACAAGTTTTCTACCTATGCCTATTGGTGGATTCGACAAGGAATGACACGAGCAATTGATAACAGTGCACGAACAATTCGCCTTCCTATTCACATTAGTGAAAAACTCTCCAAAATGAGGAGAATCTCGCGAGAATTAGGGCATCGTTTTGGTAGACAACCAAATAGATTAGAACTTGCTAATGCAATGGGTATAGAGCCTGAGGATTTAGAAGCTTTAATTGCTCAAAGTGCACCATGCGCATCACTAGATGCACATGCTAGAGGTGACGATGATCGCAGTACTTTAGGAGAATTGATTCCTGACCCAAATTATGATGAACCCATGGAAGGAATGGATCGAAGCATCCAAAAGGAACATTTAGGAGGTTGGTTATCTCAGTTAAATGAACGAGAACAAAAAATAATGAGACTCAGGTTTGGATTAGATGGAGAAGAGCCTCTAACCCTTGCTGAAATTGGTAGACAAATTAATGTTTCGAGAGAACGAGTTAGACAATTAGAATCAAAAGCAATACTTAAATTAAGAGTCATGACTACTCACCAGAGGGCAGCTTAATAAGTTTGACAGAAATCAAGTCATTATTAGTCATATTCGGCTGGATAGGATTAGTTTTACTTGCTTCGATAATTTTAAAAAGAAGATTTCCTACTAATAAGGAATTAAGTAGAAAAATTGTTCACATAGGGACTGGTCCCATTATCCCACTGGCATGGTGGTTAGAGGTTTCTCGAGAGTTGGCAATTTTTTGTGGAATCTTTATCACGATTATGCTTTTAATCAATCATAGGATGCGGATAATCAACTCTATTGAAGATATAAACCGTAAAAGCTACGGAACAATAGCCTATGGGATTAGTATTACTATTTTAATTATTCTTTTCTGGCCTAGCAATAATGCAGCCATTACTTCTGGAATACTTGCAATGGCATTTGGGGATGGATTCGCAGGTCTAATAGGTCGTAATTTTAAATCTCAAAACTGGAACATTTTAGGCCAACAAAAATCACTTGCTGGCACACTAACAATGGCTCTAGTAACTTGTATTGTTCTAGTTGGTATAGCATTAACTAATGGGATCCCTATAGATGGTTTGAAAATAGTTCTTATCACCTGCTTAGCCGTAGGACTCGAACAAATCAGTTATATGGGAATAGATAACCTCACAGTCCCAATAGGTGTAAGTCTGGGATGGATATGGATGACAACCTGATTCAGGTAACTTTAAGTATTTACAGCAATTGATAATTCTTCTAAAAGAATTTCTGTCATATCAATGTCAATACATGCATCCGTAATACTTTGACCATAAACAAGTTGAGACAAATCTGAAGATAATTTTTGATTCCCTTCTAACAAATGACTCTCAAGCATGACTCCCATAACATGAGCAGATCCTGCTTTAACTTGAGAAGCTACTGAACGCAGAACATTTGATTGACGTCGATAATCTTTATTCGAATTACCATGACTACAATCCACCATCAATCTATTAGGTAAGCATGAATGTCCAAGCTCTTCAGAAGCAGCTTGAATTGCTTCTAGGTGATAATTAGTTCCACTATTGCCACCTCTTAAGACAAGGTGACCATAAGGATTGCCAGTGGTACTAACAATAGAAGCAAGACCTTGCAAATTAATTCCTAGAAAATGATGAGGCCTTGAGGCCGCCTTCATTGCATCAATGGCAATCTTTACACTTCCATCAGTTCCATTTTTATAACCAATTGGCATAGATAAACCAGACGCCATTTCTCGATGAGTTTGACTTTCAGTTGTTCTTGCGCCAATGGCAGTCCAACTAATTAAATCAGCAATATATTGTGGAACTACAGGATCCAAAAGTTCTGTTGCAGAAGGCATTCCAAGTTGAGTTAACTCCAATAACAAAGAGCGAGCTCGCTTTAATCCGGTATTAATATCATATGAACCATCAAGATGAGGATCATTAATCAATCCTTTCCAACCAACCGTTGTGCGAGGTTTTTCAAAATATACACGCATAACCACTTCAAGTTCTTTTGAATAACGCTCACGTAAAGGCAAAAGCTTATTTGCATAATCTTTTGCGGCTTTAACATCATGTACTGAGCACGGTCCAACTATTACTAATAATCTTGGATCAGTACCAGAAAGAATAGATTCTATTTTCTGACGTGTTTGTGCGACTATCTCAGCAGCTTTAGCATCTATAGGCAGCTCTTCGTGCAACAAAGCTGGAGAAACTAGAGGCCTAGTCTCAACGACATGAAGGTCTGACGTATTATCAATAACATGAAGATTTTCAGAAATGGTCATTTTAGTCTTCCTTTCTTGCTCAATTGCAGATTAGAGAAAATACAATATGAATAAAGTTCTAACTTGTATTTCAGCATCTATCTACATAGAGCATAAGATTGTAAAAAATCACAAAAAATTACCTTAATTCGCTCAAAATCAGGGGTAATGCACAATGCTTAATTCCTATCTAAAGGCTGCCGCAGAAAGAGAATCTAAAGGCATCCCAGCTCTTCCTTTAACACCGGAAGAAGTCCAAGAGCTGGTTTTTTTCCTGGAAAAACCAACAACAAAAGACAAAAAAGATTTTTTACTTGATTTGCTAAAAAATCGCATTCCTCCTGGCGTTGACCAATCTGCTTATATCAAAGCCACTTGGCTGAGTTCAGTG
>CACILY010000013.1 GCA_902587615.1 uncultured Prochlorococcus sp. | reverse complement strand
TTAAAAGAGAATTCCATGAATTGATAATATCCTTTGGGATTTGTTCTTCTGTATGCATGCCATCAATATAAATAAAATGATATTTACTGTTATTGAATTTAAAGAACTCATCAGAAGTAATGCCCATATATCTAACTTTCTCAGGAAAATCTGATTTTGATATATTATAAAAGAAGTTTTCAACTTGTTGATGAGCCATTAATGAGATATGGTCATTTTTTTCATAAAGCATAAAAGGGTCAATACAAGTTATACGAGAATTAGGATTATATAAAAAAGAATCTATTAAAAAGGTAGTTGACAAACCCTCAAAACTACCAATCTCCAGTAAATCTATAGGACTATTTGAATGATCCTTAAGAAATTTCTCCGCAAAATTATGTAGTTCCGATTGATAAAACCAATCCTTACCATAGGTGTATCTATATTGACCAAAGATGTGATTTGTTAAGAATGTAAGCCGAGATGAAAATGACATTAATTTTCTCTTGATTAATCTTTTCATCAAATCAATAGGCATATTCGATTTAATTTTAACATAATGAAAATCTGTGGATGTACTTATAAATAGTTTAGAACCTGTTGAAATTATTCATTCAGTTCTTTGATTATTAATATGGGAAAGGAAAGATTAGTGTGTAAATGCTATTGTTAATTTCAGTAATGTCTAGAGGTTTAAATATATAGAAAAAAAGTCAGATAAACATATAATATTTAAAGAACTGTGATTTGCACAATATGAAGGCTTTGTTTTGCTGGACAGATCTCGACATCCCTAATCTTTGGGTTCAATGTATTGAATCATTTGCTGCCAATGGTTTTGAAACAATTGTATATTCCCTAGAACCTGAAAAGCAACAAGCTAGATTTACAAATCAAATTCAATGTGTTCAATCAAATGATATTTTACATATTGAATTACTAGATAGAATAAAACAGAAAGGAAGAAATGGCCCCTGCTATCAAGCTTATTGTGACTTGTTCAGGGCAAAGGCATTAGCAATGAATCCTAATTCATGGTGGTTTGATACGGATGTGTTCTGTTTAAAATCAAAAGAAGATTTTCAAACATTAATCAATCGTGCAAATGGAAAAATAATAGCTGGAAGAAGTGGTGAAAATATGATTAATAATGCTGTATTATTTTCAGCTGAGAATACTGAAATAATGTCATGTTATACCTCAGAGTTATTTGAATTAGCTGAAAGAAATAACTATATTGGTAAATGGGGAGATTATGGTCCATCATTCTTAAATAGCTATGCTATTAAATACCCAGAGCATATTATGGTTGAAAAGCAGAATTCCTTTTATGCCATAAATCCAGCTCAAACATCATATTTCTATGATTCAAAATATAGATCCATGGGTTTAGATATACTTGAAGATTCATTATGCACACATTTATGGAATGAATGTCTAAAAATGGCCGCAATACCAACAAACATGATGCCACCTAGTTCTTCGTTACTATATGAGTTAATGAAGAAATCTGTTAATTTGGATAATACTATATTAATTACTGAAGAAACAGTCCTTAAACTTTTTTATCCACCAAAAATAGGCTTAAAAAAAACACTTTATAATTTATTTCCAGCATTGCTTAACTACGTTGAAAGAATTTTCAACCGATAGTTGAATTGATTCAGACTCTTAAATGGAAACAATTGTTTATATCATACATCCTGTTGTCAAGGTATGGACTATACTTAGAAGGTGATTATAGAAGATGAAAACTAGGTATTAATTTAATGAGAAATGAAACTGATAAAAGTGATAAAGAAGAAACATTAGTTAACTATGCAGTTAGGCTGAAAGAAGCTTTAATTAGTGTTGAACAGAGTTATGTTAATAGATTATATAAAGAGTTTGCAAAAAGATTAGATGGATCTTCCTCTGTTTATATATTGGGGAATGGTGGCAGTCAAGCAAATGCAAGTCATATAGTTGGAGACTATATGAAGACCTTTGCCCTGGCAGGTTTTAATTTAAAAATCAATTGTCTTTCTGATAACATTTCATATTTGACGGCAGCATCAAATGATATTGACTATAGTGAGATATATTCAGTTTTAGTCGGGAAAATAATATCTTCAGATGATTTAATTATATATCTGTCGGGAAGTGGTAACTCAATAAATTTAGTTAAATGTGCTCAGAGTGCAAAGTCTAAAAACATAACACAAGCATGTATTACTGCATTTAATGGAGGCAGGTTAAAAGAAATTGTAGATATTCCTTTGCATGTTAATATTCCAGATATGGAAATAGCAGAAGATTGTCAAATAAGTATTCTTCATAATATAAAGCAACGTCTTTTCTATAAGTATATAAATAATAAATATGAAATAACACCTAAATATTCCAAGAGAATATTGGAGGATGTAGTCGTATGATTTATATAGGAAAATCCCCTTATAGAATATCTTTACTAGGTGGAGGGTCTGATCTCGATTGGTTTATAGAAAAAGAAGAGTATGGTCTTTCATTAGGATATTCACTTGATAAATATTCTTATTCAGTATTAAACAGACTTCCTGAATTTGCTAAATACGGTATTCTCAATTACTCAGCAAAGGAGACATATAAGCATACCTCAGAAATTACTCATCCACTAATAAAGAGTGTTTTAGAAAAATTCCCAGATCTTGGCTTTATAGAATTATCAACTTTTGGATTTGCATCAGGTGGATCAGGTTTGGGAGGTTCATCTGCTTTTCTTCTATCACTTATTTCAGCTATAAATGCAAGTAATAACAATGGTGAGACTCCTGAAAGTGTGGCTAAGCAAGTCTGTGATATAGAAATTGATGAACTCTCCAAGCCTATAGGAAGACAAGATCAATATTTATCAGCACTAGGAGGAGTAAATGCATTCTCATTCATGAAAAAAGGTGAAGTAAAGACCTTAGAGATAGATCCAAATAAATTAAATATGTTAAAAAGAGTCATTGATAATCTTTTCCTTATTCCTAGTCATAAAACACGGCCTGCAGATAAAGTCTTAATGAGATTAAAAGAAGACCCCAAATCCATTGAAAGTTTTAAACAGATTAGAGAAATAGCAAAAGATTTTATTTCATTAAAAGATTCTAGGGATTATATTTTAGAAGAAAATTTTCATGAATCTATGAGAAATTCATGGGAAATAAAAAAGCAAATGACAAATGTAATGAATGAATCTCTTATTGATCAATATAATAATATAAAAAAGATCCCACACAATTGGATTAGATTAATTGGTGCTGGTTCAGGTGGTTATTTTCTAATTAGTCCTAAAGTTGAAACCTCTTCTTTTGAAAATCAATCAAAAGAACTGGGTTTCAGAAATTTTTCTAAAGCATCTCTATCTAATACAGGTTTGACGCATAGTATATTTTGAGTATGGAAGAAAAGATAGCTGTTTTAGCATTAGGAGGTATGGGAAGCAGATTAAAATCTATAATAAATTCAATACCAAAACCATTATATCCAGTATTAGGAGAAAGTACTCTTTATAGAGCCTGTAAGCAATTATCAATATATGGCATAAAAGATATTATATTTACTCTTCAATACAACAAAGAGTTTTTCGAAGTAGCAATTAAAGAGATATCTGATGAACTAAATCAAAATATATATGTCTTTGAAGAGGAGTCACCGTTAGGCGAATGTGGTGCATTGTGGAAATTAAAAGAAAGACTTTCTGAAGACTTTCTATTTATTAATGGTGATTTAGTATTTGAGATTGATCTATATAGATTCATTCATTTTCATCATCGTATTAATTCAAAACTAACTTTAATCACACATACATCTTCCCATCCTCATGATTCTGATTTAATTTCTACACCCAATGGAACTTCCATTGATAAATTATTTTTTAAATCTTCTCATAACCATAATCAAGCAGAAGGTTTTCTTGGAAATGCAGGAATAGCTCTTATTTCCAAGACATTATTAGACAAAATTGATCCTCCTTCACAACTCTCTAAAAGTTCCTTATTTCACTATTTTGTAAGCAATGTTTGGCAAAAAAAAGAAAGGATCTTTTCATACAATACTACTGAATATATTAAGGATATGGGTACTCCTGAACGTCTACAAGAAGTTGAATTAGCTTTGAAATCCGGAATTGTTAGTAAGAAGTGTTATTGCAATAAACAAAAAGCTCTTTTTATAGACAGGGACAATACGATAATAAGGTGTAATAAAGGAAATTATATCTTAGATAAAAATACAATAGAGTTCTACGACCAAAGGATAGCTATGATTGGAAGAATAGCTGCATCATATGATTTAGTATCTATAATTACGAATCAACCTCAAATCGCTATGGGTTTAATTTCCACCGAGGAATTAGATCAAATTAATTCATATATAATCAAATATTGTATAAATATAGGACTGAAGATTGACTCTGTTAAGTATTGTCCACATCATCCTCATAAGGGATATGATCAAGAAGTAAGTATATTAAAACAAGATTGCTTTTGTAGAAAACCTAACCCTGGCCTACTGCTTGAAGAAGCTTATATGAGAAATATAAATTTAGAAGAATCACTTTTCATAGGTGATTCACCCAATGACAAGTTGGCCGCTGAAAAAGTTGGCTGCAAATTTAAATATGTCGATTCTTTAGATTAGAATATTAAACTAATCACAGAGATTAAATATTTGATTAGCGCATTGATAATCTTACAAAAAAACCAAGGTCTTTACGGTGAACGCTAATAATGTTTCCCTGAGGTGTTAAAAAAATCTTTTTTATAATTTGACCATTTTGTACAATAATTCGCTGTGTTTTTCCTTTAAATCTCCCTCTTGTCCAATCAATATTCTCTTCCATATAATTCTTTAACTTAGAACTCGGAGCAGTAAAATCAGAACTAATCTTTTTAGAGTCTGAATAAATTAAATAAGGTGCAGCAGATTTTTCAATTAACCTATTTAAAGAATCTCTGAGTTGATTTAAATTATTATTTTCGCGATGAAATTTAGATATAACCTTTCCTTGGAGGAATCGATACCTAGTTTCAATTTTTTTTCTCGCCACATGGTACTTAGATTGAAAATTCTGAGTTTTGCGTTCTGCATCAATAAGAGCAACCATTGTTTACGAGAAGCCTTAGATAGATACTTCTTTGTATCGCATAAAAAGCCGACATGTCCTTGTACCAATTAAATTACCGAACCACTCTTTGAGAGGAATTAAATATTGAAAACAAATTATCTAGATCATCTAGTTTCTAAGCTCGTGAAAGGAAAAGGATTGTTTTCTGCTATTGCTATAGCAAGTGCTTTATCATCAGCTTCTTTGCAACCAGTTCTTGCAGCAAAAGAAGATAAAGGTTTCTATACCGCAATTGGTATAGGTGCTCATTTTCCATCACATCTAACAGGAGACACTACTTATTGGGGGCCTACATATTCAGGTATTGAGTACCATGATGGAGGTTGCGTAGGTGAAATTGGTCTAGGTTATGACTGGGGCAATGACTGGAGAATGAATTTCACTTATGGAAAAGCATGGGGTGAAATAACAAAAGCAAATTATGCAGGAGTGAATGCAACAATTCAGGGAGCGGACTACATAGTTAGTTTTCTGAAAATAGGCCTCAATAAAGACATCTCATTTAACACTTCCAGTATTAAACCTTATATCGGAGCTGGCGTTGGAGTGGATTGGTCTGAGTTAAGTGACTTTAAACTAACCCTTATAGGTATTACTTTTGATGGAAATAGTGAAACTT
This sequence comes from uncultured Prochlorococcus sp., assembly GCA_902587615.1. Taxonomy (GTDB): domain Bacteria; phylum Cyanobacteriota; class Cyanobacteriia; order PCC-6307; family Cyanobiaceae; genus AG-402-N21. Next base: position 25,290 of record CACILY010000013.1, on the reverse strand, counting down.
CCAATGCCAAGTTTATTTATAACTTAAAAGCCGGTGTAGCTGTCCCTGTTAGCGATAAAGCAGACTTATTTGGAGAAGTATCTTATACAGCAGATACAGGTGTGGTACAGAACAACAAATCAACTATGACCCATGGGGCACAATAGCTTTATTAGGTGGTTTTAGGGTTAAATTTTAGCAGTTAATTTGATTCCTTCTAATAGAAAGTAGTTCTATGGATTTCTTACTGGATAGTATGGTCACTTTTGAAACAAGTAAGCTAAAAAAGATATGACTAAATGCTAGTACCCCTTCAAGCTCATCCATGTCATCTCGACAAATTTCAAACGACTCAAAATACTTTTCTAATCGTCGCTCAATAATTTTTAGTCGTAGTAAGTCATCATAACTACCTTCAAAAATCTCCTATTCTATAAAGACTAGTTCCAGAAGGGTGTTGATCCTATCAAATATAAACTCATTATATTAATGATATAAAAGCAAATTATTCTATGACAGCATCTCTAAAACAATACTTCAATCACTGTTTAATTTATTTATAGTAAGTTTTAGAGACTATCGTTCTTAAAATGCAAAGTAAACCAGTATCAAATTTCTAGTTAATTACCATAACGGATACGAAAACCTGCTTTTGCAATAACTCCTCCAAAACTATCAGCATAAATATCACTACAAGTTGATCCAGCTGGACAATTATAACTCCAAGGAGATGAACCATATCCTTGATAACCTGCTTCAACAAATAAATCAGAAGACTCACTAGTAGCCCAAGAAATGCCTAGTTTCAGTTGATAAATAAGAGCATTGTCTTGTTGATCACCAAAACTGTAGTCAACACCATCAATAGTTGTCGTAGTATCATCAAAATTGATCTGCGCAAAACCAACCGATCCACCCGCATAAGGTTTCCACTTCCAACTTGAAGGAAAGTCTTTATAAACTCCTACTTGAATTGAATGAATCTGATAATCAATTGCCAAAGGTGCCGTTGCTGTCACTGTGTCAGATGAAACTGTTACACTATCTGACGTCGTAGAAGTGTAGCCATATGTGAATTCACCTCTCATACTACCAAAATCTCTTCCTACTCCAATATCACCGGTAAAAGAATTCGTAAATTCAGCAGTACCATTATAATCTTGAGAATCAATTGTTGTACTAATATCTGAATTTTCGGTAAAAGACATTCCAGTACCTACAGTCACATAATTAGACTTCTGTTCTTCTGCCAATACAGGAGAACCTATTGCACCAGCCGAAAAAACAATCGCTAGGCAAGCCTTTCTAAAGCGATAATTCATGGGAAGGGTTATCAGAATAGATGCTTCATTTAAATATTATTAATAATTTATGCAAACCAATGTAGACAATTATCTATTTGACTTTTCAAAGAAAGTAATGGAGATGATTAGGCATTTATTCTTAAACATTAATCTACTAGTATGTCAGTAAAGATATCCACTTATGATTACAAAGGCATCCATTAAGTAAGAGATTTTAATTCATTTTGGTTATCAAATAATCAGGTCTTGTTATTAGTTTCACTACTTGAAAATTTGCTTAATAAGCCTGTCCTCAGATCAAGATCCAAAAGTGTCACTCAAAGTTTATTAAATGCCAATTCTGCGACTCTTTAGTGAATTACTACCTTTACTTGCAATCGGCTATTTAATTGGGCGCTTTAAACCAGGATTTTCATCTCTTATAGCGCCTCCACTTATTAACTTTGGAGTGCCAGTCAGCTTAATAGGACTTCTCTTAAAGAGTGGTATGGATTGGCTTCTTTTACAAGCCCTAGCGATGGCCTGTCTTGCTATTGGATTACTTATAACAGTAATTAGGTCTTTTCCAGATATTAGAAGACATATTGGTAGTCGAAGTTTGCTTTTAGGTAGCGTATTTGGAAATTCTGGCTATTTCGGGATACCAGTTTCATTGGCTCTTCTTCCAAGTCATGCACTCAGTTTCAGCATTGGTTATGACCTGGGTGCCACACTACTTGTATGGAGCTTAGGGCCAATACTTTTAGTAAACTCCTCTTCCGAATTAAGGGGATTATCAGCTTGGAAAAATCTATTAAAGGCTCTGAGTAAGAGTCCTGCGTGTAAAGGGCTAATTGGGGCAGTGTTTATTCAGTTAACTCCGTGGAGTAATGAAATCACTTCAGCTCTTTGGATACCATCCAAAATTGTTATTGCGCTAGCTCTAATGATTGTTGGGATGAGATTAGGATCTTTGAATACGTCACAAAACCCAGTTCAAAAGAACTTACACCTCTTAATTCAGCCCAGCTTATTTATAAAGCTAATTATTCTTCCAATGCTAATGCTGATGCTTGCTACGGCCTTTAGCCTGTCAACCTTGATGCGTAATGCGCTTGTATTACAAGCAGCCACTCCTACTGCTATTTCAGTGTTGTTGTTAGCCGAAGCGACTGGACAAGAACAACAAATTGCTGCTTTTTTAGTAGCTTGGAGTACTTTAATAGCCCTGATAACGGTCCCAATTTGGTTTTTAGTTCTTCAATAGTGCACTTCATTTCAGATATATAATTACTTTTTAAGAAGAAAGATAATTTAATGATGACAAAAAGAATTTTTCAAGACTTCAAAATCAGAGACTTTGTCATACCTTGGTTAGGCCCAATTGTCTTCATCACTCTATTGTTTTTTTTCGGAGCAATTGGTTATCGAATTACTGAGGGTTGGGATTGGGGGGATTGCTTATGGATGGTTTTGATAACAATCACCACAATTGGTTTTGGTGAAATTGAACCCCTTAGTGCAGCTGGGAGAATAGTCACCTTTTTAATAATTGGTGGTGGGCTAATAATAGTGCGATTAACTGTTCAAAGATTATTAGCTCTTTCTGAATCTGGTTACTTTCGCAAAATGAGCGAGTTAAGGTTGCTAAGGATGCTTAGGCGTATGCAGAATCATGTCATTATCTGCGGCTACGGTCGTATCGGCAGAGAAATTGCTCAGCAGCTTCAACTTGAGGATATACCCTTAATTATTGTTGAATTAGATCCAGCGATGAAAATTGCTGCTGAGAAAGAAGGTTTGCAAGTTTTATTTGCAGATGCAACTCTCGATGAGACATTACTATTGGCTGGAATCAAACGTTGTCGAAGTTTAGTAGTTGCTTTATCAAATGATGCGGCAAATCTATATGTTGTGTTAAGTGCCAGAGGATTAAGTCAACAATGTAGATTAATTTCACGAGCAGAAAGTGAAGAAGCTGCTAAGAAACTCAAGCTTGCAGGTGCGACAGTCGTTGTTAGTCCATATGTTGCTGCAGGTAAAACGATGGCAGCTACTGCTTTGCGACCGATTGCAGTTAATTTTATGGAATTGTTGGCTGGATCACAATGTGAAATCGAAGAATTTCTTCTTTCTACCGACTATGAGAAATTTCATAAAATGAAGAGTCGAACATTAGCTGAATTGAATCTAGGCCGTCAAAGTGGTGCAATGGTATTAGCGATAAGAGATGAAGAAAATCTAGTAACCAATCCTGGAGGAGATTTTATAATCGGTCCAGGACAGCTCCTAATTGCATTAGGCAATAAAGAGCAACTAGGATGTTTAAGAGAACTGTTAAGAGAGGTTTTACTGACCGTAGAGAAGCTTAATTGCTAATTTAAATAGTGATGAATAAAAACATTCTGCTAAATCTCATCTAACCTTTCAGCCTTCATAACTTATATATTCTTTGAGAAGTAATCATACCTATTTGATTAATGATTAAGATATGAAGGTTCAAAATAATATAGCTAAAAATAGATCTCTTTAGACAACTACAACGTAGAGATTAGAATCTTGATAAAGCCATTGAAATTGATCAGGATTACACATTTTTTTATGTGTGGATTCACTGGAAAAGAATCTGATGAACTAGATGATGCATATGGTGACTAGCGACAAGCTTCGCGATTCATATCTCCAGATGCTACAGAATAGATGATCAATGTAAGTAATGTGCATGGCTTTAAGCCACTTAAACACAATAATCAGCTTGGTTCTCTAATCCTTTAAACCACAGAGGACATCTGCTATTTAAATGTTCTCCATGTGGAATGAGACGTTGTCGCATCTGACATGTCAAAAGTGTACGGCAATGCCTATCACATGAGTAGCCAAAGTACTGACACGTCATGCAAACGCAAGCTGAACGTGATCTCTTAAGGAATTCATCCTCAAGGTACTCCCATTCTTCGGCATCCGAGTATTTCTTTTTGGGTAGCACTTTTTGGGTGAGATGCGAAGACATTGGGCAATTCCTATTGGTGAGTACGTAGGCAAACTCCAATCCTCAGGCTTGAAGACGGTATACGGAGAAGAAGAAGGTGTCATTTCTTTTTAGTAGTACAGATATACTAATAATATATATTGGCAATTGTCAATGCTAAGGCTCAAGAAACTTATATGCTATGTTCTGATCGTTTCAGATGAAAGCAATATCAGGCGACTTCAAGAAGCTCTTGTGATAAAAAAAATTACTATCTATTAAACTATGAATAGAAGGTGGCAAGCATACTTATGCATTTAAGAAGTCTAGAAGGATGTCAATTAGCAATTGGTTCATATCCACCTTTTGACTATGACGCTCGAGGAGGAGGAGGGGAAGGAACATTGATTCCAACTCATAAAGACAATGTTCTGTACTTGCGCTTTTCATCTGAAACATTTTCAATTCCCCCACTTACTTACCAAACGACAAAATTTTTATCTCTTCCATTACCTCCAGGATTAAAAATCGAGATGTCTATGAATCAACTTGAAGGAACCATTAATAAAGTTTCTGGAGAAATCGTATTAAAATTTGAGTCCAGGTTTATCTTTAGCATAGGGTCTATATGGAACTTTCCTGATTTACTAGTCAAAACATCTCTTGAGACTGGAAAAGTCAAAGGTTTTTCACATGAAGCAGAAGGTATGGTTCGACAAAGTAATGGGCAAACAAAGCTAGTAGGCGTTGCCATGATTCCTATAACTGGAAATAAAGTTCTAGATACATTCCTTGGTCTTCCTAATGAAGCTTTGGCAATCCTGAAATGCAAAATTAACTGATGAGTGTCTCTCAAAGGTAAAGAATGGCCTGCATATTTACACTCTCTATCTTGAGAGAAGACAGTACATTCAAAAATACTTTTACCTGAGTATTAGTTCTCTAAAGTTGTTATATTTTCATCCCTAGAATATAAAACATCCCAAGCTACGTAATGTGATCCTTTAATTTGTTCTAGCATCTATGAATTAGTAGATACTATTGGATAAGAGTAGTCCATGAGAACGCAAGTCCTATACCTATCCATATGCCGGCAAACAAATTACGACCTTTAACTCCAAGCCTATGGATCGCTTCTTGAGAAACTGCTATTACAGCTAACAGCAAAGATCCTTGTGCAAGAAGAAGACCCAAAAAATAGCCTATCAGGGGCGAAGGTTCAGCACCAACAATTGTGCTTCCAAGTAAATAACCGTGCAAAGCAAACATTGGAAAGAGACATTTTGAGCTCAAAAGATTTAGAACAATTAAGCCTTCTATTGCTAAAGATAAAGAGACAAGTGCTTCTGCCCAGGGAACGAGTAAATCAGGTAAGGGCTGCAACTGAACTAATGCACTTCCTGCCAAACCAACTGCCAAAAGAGGGAATAGCCATGTCTTCGTTTTCTTGAATCCCACAAGAGCGATGCCTAACATAAAAAGTAAATGATCAGGACCAAGCAATGGATGTCCGACACCACTAAGTAAAGCTTGCCAAGCTGATAGCTCAGAACTATCTCCCATCCCAAAGGGATGATGAGCTAAACCAGGACCAGTTGAAAAAATTAGTAAAGGAATTAATGGAGCTAAAATTGCCAGGGAATACTTACGCAACCAAAAGGTCATAGTCATAGGTCGATCCTCGTCGAATTGTGTGATAAGGCGGGCGTTCTGACTGATATCGATGAATATCGATACTTCACAGCTGCGGGACAGCAGCGGATTTTCACCGCTTTTCCCCGTTACCTTTAATGGCTGTTCTCCATTAAAACCTCTGTAGTAAATACTCTAATCGTTTGTAGAAGCAGAAAATCTAATCAAGATCCATTAAATAACAAAAGATAAAGTGTATAAAAGTCAACTACATCCCATCCCTTCAATGCATTGACATAAATTTTTCAATATACTTAAGCCCAAAAGAATGCTAAAACTAATATATAAAAACTTACCTTTGCTACATAATGACAACTAAAAAAATATGGAAAAAAATTTATAAATCAAATAAACATGGTGCAATTACAGGAGCAGCATTAATTGCTATAGCTATTATTCAAATACCAGGAGGCATGAAAAAAGCTGCCGAAGTTATTTGCATAGGTCAAACTTCTAACAAAATTTGGAAAACAGAGAATAATCACTCTGAGGCAAACATGTTAGCTGTGCAACGTTGCAATGGACTTAAATGAATAATATTTCTAGAGTGATAGCAATCAGTATCGTTGCCATGTTTGTTCTTTCTGCTTTTGCAGGATTACTCGGAAGTCTTCTTTCTCATTAATTTTATGCGCCGTTTTTTTCTTCTAGCTCTAACTACAGGGATTTCTGTCTCAATTATTGGATGTGGCCTTCAAAAGAAAGAGCCTAAGAATGCTAAGCCTGTTATTGAAACACTTGTCAGTGCAACTAAATCATGGAATGGAGATCCTTATTCATATCCTAAAGGACAAGCAAAAATAACTCTTTTGAGAATCACTGCTCCAATTGGGTTTAGAACACCTGTTCATACTCATCCACAACCTGGTGTAGCTTATCTGGAAAAAGGAGCACTAGAGTGCGTAGTAACAGCAAAAAATACAAAGATTTTTTCTGCTGGCGATAGCTTTGCAACAACTTCTGGCGATACCCCTCATTACTGTGAAAGTGTTGGGACTGAGACCGCAGTTGTTTTTGTTACCTATGCAGGAGTTGAAGGAGAGCCCGTAACTATTCCTCTCAAATAAATGAATCCTATTAACGTTTTTAAGAAATGGTTATTGAATTTTCTTTTGCCATATATTGAAGGTACCAAGAGAGAGTCAGATCAAAAGAAGAAGTAGATGCTCACATATCTCTATAAAGATAATCAAAATGCAAGTAGGTATCTAAACGGATAGACAACACATCTATTATGAGTGAAAAAGAGCTAGAAACTTAAGCAAAAGTTGAATCTTACTTTAGTGTGTTTTAGCTTGCTTCCATATACAACCTAAAACTAGACCCATCAAAATCAAAGGAAGTAGAGTCTTCAGAATTCCTACAACAACTAAAACAGCTAAGCCAATAGCTCCATAAATAGCCCATTTAGGAATACAGCGAACAGCATTAAAGTCAGCCGAACTAGATGAATCAATTACTTCAGGATCAATAGACATTGATTTCCTTAGTGATTGATTTCAAGGTAATACCTCCAGTCAATTTGGATAGCCTTTTATAGGCATTGGTTGGAACAACAAAACAACTAATGAAAGTTGAGAGACGGCTAAACTACTTTCTTTACAGTGTCTTTGACTCCTTCAAACCTTCTTTGCAGCATCTCTCAAGATTCTGAAACAGCTAGTGAAAGTGCCTTGATCTCTTTTCGAATTGCACACTCACGCTCTTCAAGCTATTTGCCTTGACGTTCATAAGCTGCATCCAATCTCTTTCTTTGATCGAGAATTGAATCAAGTTCTGCCTGTTGCTCTTGAAGTTCCAACTGCTTCATCTCACTATCAGAAATAAAATAAATAGGGTTATGAAACATATAACGAGGTAATCGTAAGTAATTGAGTGTTAAGTACATAGCAATAAATCCAACAACTCAGCAACTATGAGACAAGTTACCGAAAACTAAAATGCAATAAACCGCAATAATTTATTCGGTATCTACACCGAACTTCGGTTTATCCCAATCAACCCACAAGTAATAACCCTAAACAAATAAATGATAATGATTAAAAGATTCATAACATCCTTCTTTATTGGTGGATATAACCATGTCGTAATTATTTAGACATTGCGTCGGAATAAGTCTTAATTAGTTAGATGTCCTTAGAGGACTGTTAGGTCTAATTGATAGAAGTACAAACCTGATCAATTACATCCAAAATCAATGGATCTCCGTTGGGATCTTTCCATCTTAAATCCTTATTTTTGAACTCATTAAATTCTGTTGCACCTACTGCCACATCTCTGAATGAGTGGTCTGAACAATTGATATCCATCGTGTAAAGGATGTCTTGAGTGATTTGAGTACTGCTTTTAGGAATAAATTTACTGAACACTCTTATAGATCCATCCTGATTTTTCTTAACGCTGTTCTTATCCCATAATTGCTCGCCATACTGACTCTTCGGAACCTCAATCCACTCATGCGATAAAGCATCTATTTTTAGCGGATAGAAAAGAATGAGAAGTGCTAAACAATTCAGGGAAATGTTTCTAATAGTGTTGAAGTTCATGATTAGAACAGAGATCGTTGTCTGTGACTCCCAATGATTCCTATCTGATAAGTTACCTATGCATATTGCTCTGCATAAGCACAGTTCTTAGAAGACTCATTAGGTTCAGGTATATCATGCTGGTTCATTAGGGTAACCATCTGATCAACTTGTCCTTGTATTTCATCACTATTCAAAATATACGGAACTAAGCATTCATCAAAATTCATCATATTTTATCGTCGACATTGATAGAATTTATTAAGTTCTCAACGCATGCACTCTAACGAATAATTTATATGTTGATGTGAGATTTGTTTTTGCGCGATACTTCTATGAGTTTTACTCTCAAATTGTTGTGATAATTTAGACAATGAATCCACACTTTGTGTAGTTCCAATAGATCCTAAAGCTATCAAAGCAGTTTCTACTATTTTCTCAGTTCCATGGAGTGCAATTTTACTGATACACTCAATAATTTCATCTTCATCGCGACGCTGAAGTATTTTTATGACTTGTATAACTACTTCTTCTCGAAAATCATCTACCAGATCTCGGACCATGTCCAGTAGTTCATCTACAGTCAGCAAATGAACTTTAAAACTTAGCAAATTTAAACCCGCTAAACGCATCTGTAATGACTTTTCATCTAAGATGCTTTTAAGTTCTTGGGTGGACAGTATTGCACCCCAACAAGCGAGAGCTCTCACAACAGAGATTTCAGGTTTTACTTCTTCTCTTAAAAGCTGCAACAAAAAACTGCAGGCTTCTTTTTGATGACATAGACCTGCAGCATATATTAGCTCAGGTTGGTTACCATAATTGTCGATAAGTGCCTTAATTACATCCCAACCTTCTTTCGCTAAAAGCCCTAATCTTTCTCCAATAAGCCAACGAAGTTCAGCAGATAGATCTAATGAATAAACCCTCTCTAACCAATTGGCTGGTATTAAGATGGGTTTATTCGTATTAAACTTCTCCCATATTTGAGTTTCTGTAATCATCATCTATCAAACTAACGTGCGCCTAATTCAGCGGCTAACTCTCTCTCTAATTTCTCATCATGTACCGTAGGTAGAACATTGCTCATCTTTGTTCTATGAGTGCTATAGAAAAGCATGCCAATAAAAACCATCCCACCCACAATATTACCTAGTGTTACTGGAAGGAAGTTCCAAAAGATGACCTGATTAAAACCAACTCCTGAACCTAGTAGAGGCCCAGCTGTATGAAGAAACATATTCACTACTATATGTTCCATGCCCATAGTTTGAAATGCGGTAATTGGTAGCCAACAAGCAAGGATTTTGCCAGGTACACTTTTACTAACTAAAGCCATTGTCACTCCAAGGCAAACCAGCCAATTTGCAATTACACCCCGTAAAAAAGCTAAAAATAATCCTGTGCTACCTAATGCTTGATACTTAACCAGAACATTTGCCTTATTCAAGGCAATAATTTTTGCAGCAACTACAGCCCAACCTTTTCCTCCCGCTGCAGCAGTTAGTGGTTCAACAGTACCTGCGCTCGTCAGGCTAATAGACAATAAAAGGGCAACAAGAGCTGTCCCAAGAAAATTACCTATCCACACCCATATCCAATTTCTAAACGTAGCTTGCCACGTACTTTTACCAGCCCAGGTTGCCATAGGTAACAAAGCAAAGTTACCAGTAACTAATTCCATTCCAAAAAGAACAATGCTTGCAAAACCAAAAGGAAATAGCACTGATCCCAAAAAAGGCATACCTGATTGAATCCCTACAGTAATAGCAAGGCAGGTTGCTAATCCAAGAATTGCACCAGAATAGAAACCACGTAGCAATAAATTTTTGATACTGACATTAGATTTTTTTCCTCCTGCCATTATCATCCCATCCACTAATTCATTGGGCAGGACATAATCCATCTGAGAAGGGTTTGATTGCATTGTGATTGTAAAATTGATTTTTGATTGGTAGTTTTAACCGCTAATACGGTTCATAAGTTTAGAAAAGAAATCCTGGCCTCCGTTAACTTCCTTAATCGAAGGTTCTTCATTGATCAAAGCAGAAAACCAATTAACGAATGAAGAGAGAAAATGGTGTTTTTTTGAATTTGAATCCATGAATTTAATAAAATAACTGTGAATTAAGTAAGAAAGTAGTGAACTATCCAGTACTACTTTCTCCAAGTTCACTAAACCAATTCATAAAATTTGAAAAAAAATCACTCTTGTATTTACTTTTCTTTCTTGGTAACGCCTTATAATCGTCTATCAAAAGTTGTTTAAGAGTATCTTTTAATTGGCTAATAGGAACTGATTTTTTATGTAGCACACCTATTTTATTAATTGCTCCTTGTGTCCCACCAATAGAAATATCAAAGGCTTCAACTGTTTTACCATTATGATCCTTTGCTTTTTTACCAGTTAAACCAATTGCACCCATATATGCCTGTCCACAACTATTAGGACAACCTGTCCAATGAATCTTTAATTCCTCTGGCAAAATTAATTCTTTATCTAATTCCTTAGATATTTCTAAAGCTTGATCTTTTGTATTTACCAAAGCAAATCCACAATAGGTGTTACCTGTACATGAAACAGTTCCGGCAGATACTTTGTTAGGAGTTAATGGGAACTTTTTTAGTAGATTATCATTTTTAAAATTAAATAAATTTTCCTCAGGAATATCGATAATAATTATATTCTGATCTTCAGTAAGTCGTAATTCTCCAGTCCCATAATTTTTAATCAGATCAGATAAATCTTGAAGATCATTTGATGTGAGTCTACCAACTGGGACGTGAATACCAGCATAATATTTACCTTCTTGTTTTTGATTATGAATACCAAAAAATGATCTGGGTTTCTTACTAAACCATGAACCAGGGTCTTCCTTAAGTGCTCCAAATTTATCTTCTACTAAAGAACGAAATTTTGGTATTCCTATCTGATTTAAATAACTCCTAAATCTACCTTTTGGCCTTGCAGATCTTTCTCCATTATCTCTCCATATAGTTAATATTACCTCAGTTAATTGACAAATTTGATCTTCTTTAATCCAAGCATTTAATGGAATCGCATAATCATTTAAAACAGAAGATAATATACCTCCAACCCAAACACTAAAACCTAATTCTCCATTATTAAATACTGGATGAAAAACTAAATCATTATGTAGAAGAAAATTGTCTCTAGAACCTGCAACTGCTGTATTCCATTTCCTTGGGAGATTCGAGAACTCTGGATTTCCTTGACCATTGTTCGTTAAAAATTTATTTAACTGAAATGTATAAGGTCTTGTATCAATTAATTCCTCTGGATCTACGCCTGCCAAAGGATTACCAGTTACATTTCTTGGATTATCAAATCCTGATTGTATCGTTTCTATCCCTGCTAATTTCAATCTTCTAAGTATTTCAGGTAAATCACTTATCAAAATTCCTCGCAGCTGCAAATTTTGTCTAGTGGTTATATCGCAGTTTCCATTTTCTCCATATCTAGCAACAATTGAAGCTATAATGCTTAGTTGAATAGAATTTAGAACACCATTAGGAATTCTTAATCTCAACATAAACTTTCCTGGAGTCTTAGGTCTCCAGAACATTCCATACCATTTTAACCTTAATTGTAAGTCTGTTTTGTCCATATCTTCCCAGCCTAGTCTTGCAAATTCGTCTAATTGACTACCTACTTCCAAGCCATCCTTTTCAAGCTTGTCTTTTTCAATCTTATTTAATTTTTTATCTTTGAGATAATATTTGAAAGGTTTAGAAGTTGTCGTCATTGATACAAATATATTAAAAAATCAATTTAATTGCCCTTAAATTAAAAACAGAAAATTGATTGGATAATCGATATTTAAAATCGATTAAAATTATTAACTCTCATAATGAGGATATCTTTTGTAGCACAAATTACAGTTTATCAATTTTCATGAAATATTTTTTTTGTATGAATTGCTACCTAAAGGAGCACCTATTTTTTGCTATTTACTAATAACCTTGATCAATGGTATTGGCGTCCTATTTCACCAAAAGCTGTAATAGTTCCTCTTTTAAGCATTTCCCAAACATGCTTCATAGCAGCAAGATCTCTATAGAAAGCGGTCTTGAATTTGCGAGACCTTTTAACTTTTTCCATTCTGGAGTAACTAGTTGCAGTATTAATTCCATGCATAGCTCCTCGATAATTTCTTCTTCGCATAATGAAAAGAGAATTAAGTTCACTTCAACATCTTTATCTAACAAAAATCCGTTGTCGATGATACAAAAAGAACAAAATACTCCATCTCGAAGCTTGCGATTAGTTGTACATGGCTCATCAGGAGGTTATGTACACCCTTTAGTTTATTACGTCATTAAAAAAGTAGAACATCTTAGAGGTTCTTGTGTTGATCTAGAAGTTCTCACTCAAGAAAAGCCTAAACATTCAAGTTCATCATCTATTTTGCTAGTTCCACTATTATTACTGCCTGGAAAACATGTGCAAAATGATATTCCCAAAATATATAAACGTTTAAATAATGAAGGGGTTAATACAAAGTTGCTACCTTTTTTAGGTTGCTGGCAGCAATGGATTTCAATTTTAAAATATTTAATTGAGATGGAATCGGGATTTGGAAAGCCTATTCTGCTTCATCATCCATTAAATAATGATATTGGTTCAAGTTATTTAGAAAAGTTACGTATGAAATTAAAAATACCTATAGTCCCATGGACCAAATGGAGTGAATTAAGAGAAAAAGAACATACAACATATACTCCAATTCCTTTTTCGTTAACACCCAATCAAAATACAAAGAAATTAAGAAAGCATGACTCAATTTCATCTTTATTAGAAATTGATATTTTCTTAATTGGATTAATTAATATTTTGACTCACTTAACATGAGAAAAAACAATCATGGAACAGTTTATTTAGTAGGAGCAGGTCCAGGAGATCCTGACTTATTAACAGTCAAAGCAAAAAGATTGATAACTCAATGTGATGCTTTGGTTTATGATGCTTTGATACCAAAAGAATTTCTAAAATATACTCCTGATTCATGTAGACATTTTTTTGTTGGTAAAAGGCGTGGGAATCATTCTCTTAATCAAAAGCAAATAAACAAATTCTTAGTGGAAATATCCAAAGACCACAAGTCTGTGGTACGTCTTAAAGGTGGAGATCCTTTCTTGTTTGGTCGGGGGTCTGAAGAAGCAGAATGGCTAATTAAACATAATATTCAGGTTGAAGTAGTGCCTGGAATTACTTCTGGAATGGCGGCACCTACTTATATGGGAATTCCTTTGACACATAGGGACACAGCATCATCAGTTACATTCGTGACAGGTCATGAGGGAAAGGACAAAAAACATTCTTCAGTTAAGTGGCGTGCACTTGCACACGCCTCAGATGGCATAGTCATTTACATGGGTATGCACAATCTTCATTACATTATTAATGAGCTTATAGCTGGTGGTTTAGATCCTGAAACACCAGCAGCCATAATTCATCAAGGGACATTAGCCAATCAGCAATATATAAAGGCACCATTAAATAAACTTTTATTTAAAAAGAAAACTAGAAGAATAGAATCTCCTTCCATAATAATAATTGGGAAAGTTATTAGTCATCAAATTGAACAATGTGCGCCTGAGCCTTCTGATTTGAGTTTGACTAAGCTAAATAATTTAATAGCTTTAAAAGCAAGAAATAGAACTAACCAAATTCAACTTTCAACAGACCCAATCTAACGAATGCTCAATTTTCATCAGTAAAAGACTTAATCACCTCAAAATATAAGCACCTTCTACAAAAAGATTTAAATGATTACTGATGTCTTAGCTTACTGGGTGGCGCTGATGAATCAACGAGAGTCCTTATAAAAATAAGACACTCATCTCAGGGAACCAAACCTGAGATGGATTAGATCTACTACATTTAATACGTAAAATGACCTGACCTATCTACACACAAGCCTCTAAACAGGAATAAATTTAATTCACCTATTGTGAATCCAACTCTTATCCTATGAACTAATTCCTTGATTTTTTGACTTTAATACTAGCTACTTCCCGCCATTACAAAATCGAACAGCATTGGAGGAGTTCCTACCATTCGCTTTCATTTCTTCAACACATTCGTTGAAAACTTTTGCCTCTTTTTTTATTGAGCAAAAACTTAAGGCAATCGCAACCAGAGCAAGAGCAGAAACGACACTAGAACCTAGTTGGATAATTCCATAGGCAAACATCGCTTTTCCTTTGCTACCGCACTTCTTTTTGTCTGTGTTAATTTCGTTAGTCATGTAATTAACAGGTAATTGCATATTTTAATGCATTAGAGTGCATTCTCCAGAGCTCAATCCATGGTGAAATAGCTTTTGCTGCGTTTGCTTTTTATGGACCAACGATTTGAAAAAGGAATTGCGGAACAATCACTTCTTAATTTGCTATTACTTTGGTTAATTCTCTAAAAGCTGGAAAAGAGCTTGCATAAGACGTCTATGTGGTTAGTTGATTAAAAAAAGAGTGCGATTTTTTGCGCACTCTTGTGATCTCTAAAAGGTTAGATTTCAATTACATGCGATAACGGAAACCAATTTTTGTAGTAAATACTCCTGTTCCATCCATGTCTATTGTGTTGCTACTACCTAAATCAAATTCTCTATTTGCTATTCCTAGCCATCCTGCCTCTACAAATAAATCCGTTTTATCACTAGCTTGATAGCTAAGCCCTCCAAGGAGTTCATAAGTAAATGCACTAACTGAATCTTCGTTGGTACTAACAGAAGTGCCGTCTACAGTGACACTTAAAGCATCCAAAGTAGAACTGACAACACCTAGTCTTGCTCCTACATAAGGAGATACTTTATTGCTTGTAGTTACATCAAAGAAAGAGCCAACATTAAAAGAGTGATTTTGCATAGTGGTCGCCAAAGGTGCACTAACCTTGGTCCCATCTGCAGCGAAACTAAGACTGTTAGTAGTCATAGATGCATATCCGTAAGTCGCTTCAGTTCTAATAGATCCAAAATCGTAACCAATACCTACAATCCCAGTGAATGCAGTATCGTAATCAAAGCTAGTACTAATATCAGTAAAACCGGTTTCTTTCCAAGTTGAATCTGCTTCATTTGCTGTGATTAATCCACTACCTACTGTTAGATACCAACTAGAAGGCTCATCATTGGATTTGTTAGATCTAAATCTAGTTTCTGCATGAGCAGGAGAATAGGAATTAGTCAAGATTACAGTAGCCATAGATCCAAAAATCAGGCCTGAAGCCAAGAGCCCTTTCTTAAATGTCATTGGTTACCGATAGAGAGTAGATCAAAAATAGCGTAGATAGATAGATAATCTAGAGAATCTAGACAGTATTTTATTTGGATGATAAAAGGGTAATTTCTCTAGTTTTTCAATGAGTTATAACTATCTCCTTCTTTTTCTCTAAAGCAGGGGAAGCACTAAAAAATCTTCGAAACATTATTTAATGCCAACAATAAAAATCAAACAAGTAACGTTATTACTCCAATAAGTAGATATTTAAACTATCTAAAGCTACTATAAAATTCATAAAGAACCAATTAGATAAGGGGTTATTTGGGAAGGATGATTGATTTCTCGATCACTCATCAACTAGAAACACTGACCGATTGGAGTCGAGCTACAAAGCTCACACCTAAATACGTTTAATCCCCATCACCATTACTTAATGAACAAACAACTAACAAGAGAAAACGTTCCTCACACCAAGCAGATTCGCTTCTGGTGTGAAGGAGAGATAGCTGTTAGCGCATTCCATCGTATCGATTGCAAAGACTATCCTTTCTATTTATGTAGTATAATCGGCATTTATGCGAATATAATTTTCAGATAAGTCACAACCCCATGCTCTTCCCATACCTGATCCTTTACCAAGGTTTAAACTTATAAGAACTGTATCATCGACTAAATATTCTCCATTCATTTTATTTTTAATATATAGCGATGCTTCTTTTCGAGAGAAGGTAAGAGGTATGCCTTTTTTCATTAATTGATAAGGGCCTAAAGAAAGAGAGACTTCTTCTAAGTTAAAAGAAACTCCTGATCTACCTAAAGCAGCAATAATGCGTCCCCAATTAGGATCCATACCATGAATAGCTGTTTTCACTAATGCAGAGCCAGCAATAGTACGAGCGACCTGCATTGCATTAGTAGAATTATTAGCTCCCTTTATTTCCACTTCAATAAGACAGTTAGCACCTTCTCCATCTCGTGCAATTGCTTTGGCTAAATGTTGAGAGACTTTTAACAAGCCACTTTCTAAGGCCTCTAAATATTTTTGATTCAATGGTTCTCCAGCCGAAAAGGCTAAAAAAGAATCATTGGTACTTGTATCTCCATCAACCGTAATAGCATTAAAAGAAAGATTAGCAACTTTTGAAATCATCTGAGACCATAGATCAGAAGGTATCCCTGCATCACAACTAATAAAAGAGAGCATAGTTGCCATATCGGGATGAATCATCCCAGAACCTTTTGCCATTCCTCCAATACGAACACGACGATCACCTAAAAGGGCTTCTACAGCTATTTGTTTATCTATAAGATCTGTTGTCAAGATTGCTTTGGCAGCATTACTACCTCCTGAAGAAGTTAAATCTCTAATTAGCGGGTTTAAACCGATAAGCAACTTTTCCATAGGTATAGCTTCTCCAATGACACCAGTAGAGCAAATAAGAACCTCTTCTTCTAAAAGAGCAAGCTGATCAGCGAGAGCTTTTGTGGCTCTTAAGCTATGAAGTAAGCCTAAATCTCCAGTACAAGCATTGGCATGTCCTGAATTAATCAATATTGCTCTTACTTCACCAGAGTTTTCTTCTATACGCATTTTGCAAAGATCAATACATGCAGCCCTTGAATATGACTTAGTAAAGACACCTGAACAAACAGCACCTTCTGGTGCCAAAATTAATGCTAAATCTGGGTTGTTTGATAATTTCAAACCTGCATTAATGCCAGACGCCTTAAATCCACATGGTGTCGATATCCCACCAGGTATAGGCAACCACATTGAAGAGTCCTTAAAGCTCAAAACTTAAATGAAAGCTTTTCATACATATCCTGAATCAAAATGAGAAAGTTTCAACGTCTAATTGACATTCCTCGATGGATTGGATCTCAACGACGAATTGGAATAACTGGTGGAATCGCGAGTGGTAAAAGTTCCATAGGCAGGTATCTCAGAGAAAAAAAAGAATTACCAATACTTGATGCTGACATTTTCTCTAAAGAAGCACTAGAGCCTGAAACTATGAGCTCAAAAGCTGTTATTGCTCGGTATGGCAATGTAGTTCTTAATCCTAACTTGAAAGAGAAAAATACAATCAATCGAAAAGCCTTGGCTAATATCATCTTTAATGATGAGAAAGAAAGGTATTGGATCGAAAAAATTATTCATCCAATAGTTGAACAAAAAATATATAATTGTCTTGAATTATATAAGAATCATCCTATCATTGTATTAATAATTCCTCTTTTATTTGAAGCAAACTTAACCCATCTATGTAATGAGATATGGGTCATTTATTGTTCTAAGGATGAGCAATATGCCCGTTTAAGGAAAAGAGATGGTCTAACTCATAAAGAAGCAGAGTTACGTATAAATAGTCAATTTTCATTAAAAGAAAAGCTGAGATTAGCTGATGTAGTTCTTGATAATTCTGGAGAGCTAAAGGTATGGAAAAGACAAATCAATCAATTGATCTAATTTATTTATTCAATTCTTCGATTAGAATTTTATTAGCCAACTTAGGATCCGCTTTCCCTCCTGTTTTCTTCATCAATTGGCCAATAAAAAAGCCTTGAAGCTTTTTCTTACCAGCTCTGAAAGCCTCGACTTCAGTAGGATGAGACGCCAATAATTCAAGTATCAAAGAAGTCAAAGTAATTGGGTCGCTAATCATTCCCAATCCTTTCTTCTCAACAATTTCTTTAGGAGAACCTCCTTTACATAACAAGTCTGGCAAAATTTCCTTTGCTATTTTTCCACTTATTACTCCTTGATCAATCATTAAAAGCATTTCTGCTAACTGTTTAGGTTTAAACGGTAATTCAATAAAATTTTGTTTTTTAGAATTGATATATGCAGCAATGTCTCCTGTTATCCAATTAGAAGCCAGCTTAGGATCAGCGCCTTCTAAAACAACAGCCTCGAAATAAGAAGCCATTGGGGAGTCATCTGTTAGCACTCGAGCATCGTAAATAGATAATCCCAGGTTCTCAGCATAGCGATGGCGTTTGGCAGATGGTAATTCAGGTAGTTCAGCTCTCCAGCGTTCTAGCAATAAGGAACTAACTTCTATTGGACCTAAATCTGGATCAGGAAAATAACGATAGTCACTACTTCCTTCCTTTGATCTCATCGTCTTTGTAAGTTGCTTACTTTCATCCCAAAGCCGAGTTTCTTGATCAACTTTCTCTCCTGCTTCATATGCTTTTATCTGCCTTTGTATTTCATATTCACAAGCCTTTTGAATGGCTGAAAACGAATTCATATTTTTTATTTCAACCTTTGTTCCGAAAGATGCATTTGGTCCTCGTCTTACAGAAATATTGACATCACATCGCAAAGAACCTTCTTGCATATTCCCATCAGACACTCCTAAATAACGCATAATTCTTCTTATTTCAGAAGCATATTCTGCAGCTTCTCGACCAGTTCTTAAATCTGGCTTACTAACAATCTCCGCCAATGCAACTCCTGCGCGATTGTAATCCACTAAAGAATATTTAGAACCCGCTAAACGATCACTACCGGCATGCACTAATTTTCCCGCATCTTCTTCCATGTGAAGACGCTCAATTCCTATTTTCTTGATATACGTTTCTTTTCCTTTTTCAGCAACTTCAACTTCAATCCATCCATCTTCTGCAATTGGCTCGTCAAATTGAGAAATCTGGTAATTTTTTGGTAGATCAGGGTAAAAATATTGTTTTCTATCAAATTTACTATGGGTAGAAACATTTAAATTTAAAGCCATAGCAGCTTTAACGGCATATTCCAACACTTTCTTGTTAAGGACTGGAAGTGTGCCAGGCAAACCGCAAACTACAGGGTCTATGTGAGTATTAGGTTCATCACCAAAATTAGTTGAGGCGGAAGTAAATATCTTGCTATTAGTACCTAGTTGAACGTGAGTCTCCAGACCTATTACCGCTTCCCAGGGAACTTTAGAACTAGACATGATTAGCTAAATGAGATAAATGAATAATATGAAATGAAAGGTCAGATATCATCGATTGTCTGAATCTAAACCATTAAACATCTACAGCAAGAAGGTCCAACCGATGGAATCTTCTAAATCAAATCGATTACTAATCCTTGGAGGAGGGCTGATTGGACTCTCCATAGCTCATGAACTAGCACATAAAGGCAAAAGCGTTGAAATCCTAAGTCGCAAAAGAAGTGAAGCTGCAGGGTTCGTGGCAGCAGGAATGCTCGCACCACACGCAGAAGGACTGGAAAACAATCTTCTGCTGCTTGGACAATTAAGTCTCCAAAAACAATCTAATTGGGTAAAGAAAATAGAAAAGACTAGTGGTATGCACTGTGATTTAAAAGAATGTGGCATCGTTGTGCCATTTCTAAACAACAAAACTCGTGATACTTATCCCACCGCAGTATTTGGAAAGGCTCTAAATCAAATCGAACTAGAAGAAGAACTGCCTGGCATTGGCCCTTCATGGAAGGCTGGTTTGCTTTTTAAGCAAGATGGACAAATCGATAATCGTCGCCATTTGATGAGAGCACTCGAAAAGGCATGCTTTGAATTAGGAGTTCACTTTCAAGAAGGTGTTGAAGTCCTAGATTTGTTGCAGGAAAACAATAAATTTCAAGGGGTTCATATCCGCAATGCTGCTGGAGAAATAAAAAAAATTAATTCTTCAGAAGGCATTGTTTGCAGTGGAGCATGGAGTAAGCAATTAATTCCTGAACTACCAATATTTCCAGTTAAAGGACAAATGTTATCGATACAAGGTCCTCGAAATGCACTTAAAAGGGTTGTTTTTGGCCCTGGAACTTACTTAGTGCCAAGAGAAGATGGATTAATTATTGTTGGAGCCACGAGCGAAAAGCATGTTGGATTTAAAGAAGGCTTAACTCCCTCCGGCCAAATGCAGCTTCAAGAAGGGATCAATTCCTTGATGCCAATAGCATCAAACTGGCCACACATGGAGCGTTGGTGGGGGTTTCGGCCATGCACTCCTGATGAGAGCCCTATTATAGGAAAATCAGCATTAGAGGGTCTTTGGATTGCTACTGGTCATCATCGCAATGGTGTTCTATTGGCTCCAGTTACAGCTGAATTAATTTCAAAGACAATCTGTAATGAGGATATAAACAATAAAGACATGCAACTTATGGAAACATTTAAATGGAATCGTTTTCCTTAACTGTTACTGATTCATCCATTCAACTTTCGACACGCCACCTCTGATCAGAAGGAGTCCAATCACATAGTTCAATAGAGTTAAACCAAAGATCTATTTCAAAAGCTGCCGTATCAGGTCCATCGGATCCATGAATTACATTGCGACCAATATTCACTGCTAAATCACCTCTAATCGTACCTGGGTCAGCCTCCAATGGTTTTGTTGCTCCGATTAGTTTCCGTGCACTTATAATTACACCATCTCCTTCCCAAACCATTGCTATCACTGGGCCACTAGTAATAAACTCAACCAATCCACCGAAAAATGGTCGTTCTTTATGTACTCCATAATGCTTTTCAGCTAATTCACGAGTAGGAATTAATTGTTTAAGGCCTATTAACTTAAATCCTTTACGTTCAAAACGTTCCAAAATCTCTCCAATTAAACCTCTTTGAACACCATCAGGCTTAATCGCCACAAAAGTCCTCTCAACAGACATAAGAATAAAAAAGTTAATCTGGCCATAGTCATCGGTTACCTACCCCCTTGGCAAGCAAAATAGTGTCATTGGCACGAACTTTGCATCATTTGTTTACTGTCATTATTTTGGTCTTAAAACTCATTGCCATCAAACCTTGCACTTAACACCTTGAAGACCACCAATCACACTGCAAACAAAACTAAATGGACTGTAGCCAAGAGTACAGAGTTATACGGATTAAATCGTTGGGGAGAAAAATACTTTTCAATCAATAGCAAAGGAAATATCGATATAAGAATCACTGAGAAACAAAACCAATATCTTGACCTATTTGAATTAGTCAAAGAACTGGAAGGTCGTAATCTGAAATTGCCTTTATTAATACGATTAGATGATATTCTTGAAGATCGACTTAAAGAACTACATAAAACATTTGAAAAGGCAATCAAAAATTACAATTACAAAGGGATATACCAGGGTGTTTATCCAATTAAATGCAATCAACAACGCCATGTAGTTGAAGAACTAATCACATGTGGTCAAGAATGGAATTTTGGCCTAGAAGCTGGCAGCAAAACTGAATTATTGATTGCATTATCTCTAATAGAAGATCCAAAAGCGTTACTTATATGTAATGGCTATAAAGATCAAAAATATATAGAAACAACCATTCTTGCAAGACAACTTGGTAGACAACCCGTGGTGGTAATCGAACAAGTTGATGAGGTCGAACGAATAATCACTTCTAGCAAAAAACTTGGTGCTGCTCCCTTGATAGGTATCAGAGCAAAACTCTCTAGCCGCAGTAGTGGGCGATGGGGTAATTCCGTAGGAGAAAAGTCTAAATTTGGCCTTTCTATACCTGAAATACTTGAAGCAGTGGAAAAATTACGCGCAGCAGACTTGCTTAAAGAGTTAAAACTTTTACATTTTCATGTTGGTAGTCAAATAAATGATATCGGAATCCTTAAAGACTCCCTGCAGGAGGCTGGACAAATCTACGTAGAATTACATGCACTGGGTGCACCCATGAGTCACCTCGATGTAGGTGGCGGGCTAGGAATCGACTACGACGGTAGTCGTACAGCAACTATTGCATCTACAAATTATTCTCTCCAAAATTACGCTAATGATGTAGTCGCCACTATTCAAGAGTGTTGTGAAGCGAAGAATATAAGCATGCCAACCCTTATTAGTGAAAGTGGCAGAGCCATTGCAAGTCATTTCTCAATACTAATATTCAATATTCTGGGTCAAAGTGCCATACCTTCAGATTTTCCAATGGCAAAAGAAAACGAATGCCAAGTAATTAAAAACTTAAGAGCAACACTAAAAGATATTCAAAAAATCTCGAAAACTCCCCTTATAGACATTAGCAAACTACAAGAATCATGGAATGATGCCTTAAAGTTCAAAGAAGACGCCTTGGCGGCATTTAGGCTAGGCTATCTTAATCTCACTGAAAGAGGTATTGCAGAACAACTAACATTGGCATGTGCTGAATCATTAATAGAACGTCTACCAAATAATCGTCTAATTCCTGAAGAACTGAAAACACTTAAAGCTACTCTTGCAAGAACGTATTATGCAAATATGTCTGTCTTTAGATCTGCACCTGATACATGGGCTATAGAACAATTATTTCCAATAATGCCGATACACCGACTTGATGAAAAACCTAATTACCTTGGTAATTTTGCAGACCTAACTTGTGATTCAGATGGAAAACTCTCGAAATTTATTGATCATGGAAAAACCAAGCCTCTTCTTGAGTTACATGAACTAAAAGATAATGAAGCATATTTAATTGGTATGTTTTTAGGGGGTGCATATCAAGAAGTGATGGGTAATCTCCATAACTTGTTTGGGAGTACAAATGCTGCACATATTCGCTTAACGAAGGACGGTGGCTATACAGTTGAGCATGTCGTAAAAGGCAATACAAAATCTGATGTACTCAAAGCCATGGAACATGATCCTGAATTATTGCTTGAAAGAGTACGTATAGCAAGCGAGTTGGCAATACAAAAAGGGGAGCTAAAAATTAGTGACGCACAACGTCTACTCGAACATCTGGAAACAAGTCTGCGAGAAAGTACTTATCTACAAGAATAATTAATCAAGACAAAGCAATGGTTAATTGTTTTCTTGCTGACTCAAGTGCATGATTAAGTGATTTCAAATCACGTCCTCCCGCTTGAGCAAAGTTAGGACGACCACCTCCACCTCCACCACAAATTTTAGCTATATCACCTATAAACTTACCTGCATTCAGGCCACTAGAAACTAGTTTCGACCCGAAAGCTGCAACAAAAACGATCTTATTCTGAATATTAGAATCTGGAATTCCAGATAATACAACTGCAGCATTATCACCCAACTGATCCAATAAACTTTGTGCAGCTTTCTGAAGAGAGGATCCATCTACTCCATCTAGACGCTCTACAACGAATTGACTATCTCCAATAGCAATTGATTTATCTACAAAACCTAAAGCTTTTGAGGAAGCAAGTTGTTTGCTAATTGATAAAAGATTTTTCTCTAATTCTTTAACCTCAGTCTGCAATGATAAAACACGGTCCAAAATATCTGTAGGTTGAGACTTCAAATGATCACATAATTGTTTGACCACTAAATCTCTTTGACTCAAATGATCTAACACCGAAGGGCCTGAAACTGCTTCTATCCGTCTAATACCTGATGCAATTCCTGTCTCACTAATAATTTTAAAAACGCCTAATTGAGCTGTATTCTTAACATGCGTGCCACCGCACAGTTCCATAGAAACTCCTGGGACATTAATGACACGAACAATTTCTCCATATTTCTCTCCAAACATCGCTAATGCACCTGCAGCAAGCGCCTGATCAATAGGCATAGTCTCTACATTGATTGGATGTGCTTGAGCTATCCAGTTGTTAATGAGTTCTTCTACTTGATCTAGCTCATCCTGTTTCAATGCTGATGGAGAATTAAAATCAAACCGAAGGCGATCAAAGGCAACTAATGACCCTCTTTGTGAAACACTAGTATCAATGATTAATTTTAACGCCGATTGCAACAAATGAGTCGCCGTGTGATTAGCCTGAGCTCTCGCTCTACAAGCCATATCAACTTTGGCAGTCACAGAATCTTGAACTTTTAACACTCCTTTCTCAATAGAGCCAGAGTGTAGAAATACATTCTTCTCACGAATCACATCATGTATACAAATCGCTAAATCTTCCGCAACAAGTGTACCTTTATCTCCTACTTGTCCTCCAGACTCACCAAAAAAAGGCGTCTTATCTAAAACAATCTGAACATCATTTCCGGAAAAGGCCTGTTGTACTGACTGTCCATCAACTAGTATAGCTACTATATTTGCACTATAGTCTATATAATCATAACCTTTAAAATCGGTAGCATCTACTGTAGAAATAAGTTTTTCTATTGATCCTTGCAAAGTTAAATCAATTTTAACAGAAGCATCTTTTGCTCTTTTACGTTGTTGTGCCATCTCTTTGTCAAATTCTTCTAAATCAACAGTTATACCTTTCTCCGCAGCAATCTCTTGAGTGAGTTCTAATGGAAATCCAAAAGTATCATATAGTTCAAATGCTTGATACCCAGTGATCTTAGTAGCGCCTTCACTAATTAGTTGATCCAACATACGTTCTCCACGATCAAGGGTTTCAAGGAATCTCAATTCTTCAGTTTTTAATTCAGATAAAATTAAATCTCGATTTTTAGTTAATTGTGGATATGCATTAGTCATTAGATCAATTGCAGCATCACCTATTTCAGGCAAAAAAGATTCTTGAATTCCAAGCAATCGTCCATGTCGAACCATTCGACGAATCAATCTTCGCAAGATGTAACCTCTACCAAGATTGCTCGCCGTGACCCCATCAGCAATCAAATGTACCACTGCCCTACTATGATCACCTATTATTTTAAACGACGATTTTGTCTTCTCATCTATTATCATATAGTCAATAT
>CACILY010000012.1 GCA_902587615.1 uncultured Prochlorococcus sp. | reverse complement strand
TAATTCCATGCGCCCCTTAGCTGCTGCTGCTCGTACAGCTACTGGGCAGGCTGTAGTAAATAAAGTTTCTACAGCTGCATAAAACACAAAAAGCACATAAAAACTCAATCGAATATTTATTTCAAATCAGCTGGAACCCACCAGCCAGCAGCAGGTCCTACAATACGTACAACTATCCATAAGGCAACTAAAAGACCTATCCCTATCCAACCACCACGGATTGTTGCCTGCATGAACATCTTTTCCTGTTCAATAGTAATTGGTAACCACGCAAAAATTTTAGGAGACCCTTCTTTTTTCCTAATCTGAGGCTTTTGAGAAAGGATTGATTTTTTTGTCTTGTTTCGTTGTCGAGCTTCGCCCATTAACTTAACTTCCAAATATTCCATCTTATTATCTTATGACGATTAATAAGGTAATAGGCGTTCAAGAGGAATCCAAGGTTGAAGTACTTGAAAAACACATTTACCCCAACTTCTAGAACGTAACCGACCGTCAAGGATGGCAAGACGACCTGAATTTCGACGAACAGGCTCTACAACTAAAGGAAGAATGCTTAAAATATCTGGTAGTAATAATTCACGAAACCAATCACGACCTTGTTTCTTAAATGAATCAACTCTTGCAGAAATTAAAGGTGAAGAAAGACTAGAGAATGGAAGAATTGCGATAATCAACTGTTCAGGTGGAGGTAGTTGATCCTGATGATTGATCCACCATTTAGAGCTACAACAAATCACTCCATTTGATTGAGGACCGGTTGTTTCATGTACAACTCTGAGGCCAAATTCTGCAGCCAATTGACTAGTCAGCTTTACTCTTAATTGATCATCATCCAATACCAATAGTGTTAAACCCAATCGCCCAAGAATCAACCTTCTAGACTGATCCAATAAATACTCTGCGTAAAATTCAGTATTAGGCAAAGGTTGCCTCAATGGCACAAATAATTGAAGTGGATCCGAATTAACAGAAGATCCTAGTGTGACAGAAACATCAATTACACAATTTGCTGACTCTAATTCTGAGAGTAATAATTTATTTGGACCGATGCCTGTAAGCATTATTATGGATGATTCATTAAACAAGCTTTGCATCAAATGAAAGGGTTCTAAAGGCTGCAAATACCAAACCCAATCAAGAGTTTTATGATTTAGTTTCCCCCAACTAGCCCAATCTTGATTAACCGCTTTCAATAACTGTGGCCAAGGTGAAGGACATGGTCCTAGCAGAGTCAATAAATCAGTCAAAGATATAATCTCACTTCTCTGAATAGTTATTTGATCATTTTCTCGAGTGGACTGAACGAAAAGTTTTTTACTGACACGTTGATAGATCTCCAAAAGTGCTGAATCCATTGAAGGATGAGATCTTCGTAATTGCTCCCAATTTTCATGAGTAATTTTAATGGTCATGGCATCGCGTAATCTTCTACTTAACAACTCAGCTTCTGGAAAAACAATTTGTCTCGATTCAAGATATCCATTTTCAAAAGCAGTAATAAACTCAACGTGATTGAGTAACCAAATTGTCTCTCTAGGTGCAAGGTCACTCCCCTCCCAAGAAGAAAATTTAAAACCTTCCTGCATTAACCTAGGAAATTCGACTTGCAAAAGTCGCCGTCTCTGTCTTTCGGAAATGACTATCACAGCATTAGAATTTTCCAAACAAATTGGTAGAAGAAGACCGATCCACCAACAATCTCGATGATCTATTTGCAGTTGAAATAAGGACTTATCATGACGACGCAAACTACGTGCAACCAATCGGCTCAAGGTTAAATTATGAGGCCAAATAAATGAATCCCTTTTAAGTAAAAGCTTTAAATGATTATGAACATGTGACTCCAACATTGGAAATACCTAATATTTATAAAAGTCTTTTCTCTATCTTGATCTATCAATCGCCCTATAAGGAAAAAATCATATGAAGAAGCAATTAAACAACTCAAACAACATAGGAATTATTGGTCTAGGCCTGATTGGTGGATCTTTAGGTCTAGACCTTCAAGCTCTAGGGTATGAAATTTATGGTGTTACTCATCGAGCAGATACTGCAAAAAGAGCTGAGGAAAGAGGACTTGCTCAAACCATTAGCAACGACTTGCAGATCCTCAAAAATTGTTCAATTATCATCCTTGCTTTACCTTTATCAAACATCTTACAACCCGATTCGGGATTAATAGATGCATTACCACCTAATGCAGTAATTACAGATGTTGGTTCAGTAAAAGGGCCTGTAATAGAAGTTTGGGAAAAACTACATCCATACTTTATTGCAAGCCATCCAATGGCGGGGACTAACCAAGCAGGGGTAGAAGCTGGACGAAGAAATCTTTTCAAAGAAAAGACATGGGTAGCTACACCAACGGCAAAAACCAATCCAAAATCTCTAGAAGTTGTTCATCAATTAGCGTGTTCTTTGGGATGTAAATGGATCACTACTAACGCAGACCTTCATGATCAAGCCGTAGGGTTAATTTCACATTTACCAGTTCTCATTAGTGGAGCATTACTGCATATGATCGCTCAGGAAAATGATCAAGAAATCTCTACTCTCGCAAAGAATCTTGCTTCGACTGGGTTTGCTGATACTACAAGAGTAGGGGGTGGAAATCCTGTCCTAGGCGTCTCCATGACTAAGAGCAATCGTTCACATATTTTGCATGCATTAGATAAATATCATGAGTCAATTGAACTCATAAAAGAAAAAATTATTTCTGAAAAATGGGAAGAATTACATGAATTACTAATAGTAAATGAAAGAATTAGACCTGATTTTTTAAAAGTTGACAAGACTTAAATCGCTAAGTTTATTTCGCCCCAATCTCTAGCAGCTAATAATTGTCGACATGCCATTAGAGCAGATTGACTAACACCTGCTGTACCCTCCCCAGGGTAAATCGAATCTCCACACAACCATAAACCCGTCATAGGAGTTCTACTTGCTAATCCAAATGGTCCGAAACTCAAAGGGGTCTGTCCAAGACCACCCACAATTCCTTTAGGTCGTCTTGTCCATCTAGCAAAACTCTGAGGAGTAGCCAATTCTTTATGCAACCAACTATCCTCAGGGATATCTAAAGAAGAATTTAATTGCTTGAGAATTTGTAAAAGCACTTCCTCTTTTTGGGTTACATATTGGGACTTATTTAAAGAAATCCAATAATCAGCTGTTGTAAATGCACTGGCAATAACTGTTGCCTGACCAATCGGGGCACGTCCATCCCCATCTTGACTGATTGAAATAAAGATTGATCCTAATTCTTGCGAATGTAACTGAATGTGAGTAGGGCAATTCCTAGGAAGATTGAGGCGATTAATAGCTGCATATAAAACAAGCGCTCCACTTGGTTGAGATAGAGTTTCTAATCTCTTCAAATATCGAATAGGCAAGCCACAACCAGGTGGCATTAATTCCGGCAAAGATTGCGGAGGGAGACTACAAATAACATCTGAAGTGTGCATTTGAACTTGACGATTTTTATTGTCAATAATATCTAGCCTCCATAATCGACTATCTCTACCTTTTACTAGTCGTACAATCCGATGACTTAATAATAATTGTCCCCCATCACGAATAAAAGAAGACATTAATAGATCACTCAATTTCTGCATGGATCCCTCTAAATGCCATAAACCCAGTGGTGATTGAGACATTTGAAGAACAGTCGCACCGTAAAGTGCTGCAGTACGATGAGCCGGTTCCTGAGAATATAATTTGAGCTGCAAGTCTAAGAATTTCCTTAATCGTAGATCTTGATGGCATCCAGTGAATCGCAATAAATCAACTACAGAGAAAGGTGCCAAACAAGCTATCGGTATGTTCTCTATATAAAGGGCCTTGGATAACTGCTGGAAATCCCAAAAATTACGCACAGGGAGAACAGGATTTCTATTGGCAATCAACCAATTATTTTTGTGTATGGCTTCACAGGTAGACCAAAACCTCTCACTCCCAGGGAATTGTCTCTGACGCTCCTCTTTCCATTTCTTAGGGTCATACCAAAGATTTACAGGAGGCTTCTCATCACCCAAATGAACTACACAAGCTGGGTCTAATATCCTCCCCTCAGGCAAAGAGCATTTTAGATGCCTAAATATACGCTCGTGAATGCCACCAGGCTCGAGTCCAGCTAGCTGTGTGGCTCCAACCTCAAAAATATACTCTCCACGCTTAAAAGTTCCTGCGCATCCCCCGACTTGAAAATGAGATTCTATTAGAATGACTTTAATTCCTTCATGAGCAAGTAATGCTGCGGCAGTAAGTCCCGCCACCCCACCTCCTAGAACAATTACTGATTCTTTTTTTGACATCAACACTAAGTAGAGAATAAAAAGAAAATGCAATCAATAACTCGAGAAGAACTGACAAGTTCGCAAGGTCCTCTCCCTGGAGAGAAAATCAAAAAAATCAATTCCGTTACAGGAGGATGCATTCATCAAGCCTGGCACATTGAAATGCATAATGACGTGCATATATTTGCCAAAACAACATCTCGAGAAAAGTTTCTCATGCTTCAATTCGAAGCTGATTGCCTAAAGATCTTAAATAAATATTCTGATGAAAATTTATTAACGATTCCTTGCCCTATAGCTCTCCAACAACTTACAAGAGAATCGATTCTTTTAATGCCCTGGCTAGATATTAAAAATGGTAATGAATTAAATCTAGGAAAAGGATTGGCATTACTGCATAAAAATTCTAGTGAATCAAATTTCAAAAAGTTTGGGTGGGATAAAGATGGTTTTATAGGAACTGAGATACAAAAAAGTGGTTGGTCAGAAAACTGGGGCGAAGCATTTGTAAGACTTCGGTTGACTCCACAATTGGAAATAGCTCGTCAATGGGGTCTGAAACCATCAAAATATGATGGACTTCTAAAAAGTTTAATTACCTTTTTAAATGCACACCAACCTATTCCTTCAATTGTGCACGGAGACTTATGGGGGGGTAATAAAGCTGTAGATAGTAGTGGAAAAGGAGTAATATTTGATCCTGCAAGTTGGTGGGCTGATAGAGAGGTTGATATTGCTATGACTAAAATGTTTGGAGGCTTCTCAAACGAATTTTATGATGGCTATAATGATATTTGGAAACTAGATGTAGGATTCAACCAAAGGGTAGATATCTATAATCTCTATCACTTACTAAATCATGCGAATATGTTTGGTGGTTCTTATCAAGAACAATCCCTAAAAGTAATAAATGGTATCAAGTATATGATTTAAAAGTTAATTTTAACCAAGATATTCCTTCTTAAGATTTTGTACCTTGTCAAAAACAGCGGTTCGCTTTTCACTGGTAGTTAAGTTTTCCCAACTCCATTGACCAAGGACAACAACACCTAGTAACTCAAGCAACCCAGGCAATACAGGGAAGAAGTTTATTGTGTCTATAATAACTTTAATAAGTACTTGAGCAAGAATTACAACTGCAATGATGCCAGCTGCCTTGCCATATTTACCCATTTGAGTCCAATCAATTTTTCCCAAGGTTTCATTAACCTTGTTCATCACTTCACCAGTTCGCTCTGTGAAGCTCACTCCTTCAGTGGTAGTGGAGTCGCTTTTTGACTCAGGACTGACATCGGACATGAACACAAGCTGCCAAGCAATTTCAATTTTGAGCGTATCGAACTAATCTTTTTAATGCCAGGGTCAAAATACAGATAATTCCGAACAAATATAGAGAGGATCCCGAACTCCCTACTTTTTTAACTGAAGAGTCCAAAACCGATTAAATTCAGACACAATTCTGCAAGTGTTCTCTCTAAAACATTTTTAACTTCTATTTCTGACGAGGGTTATGCCGTATTAATTGGGACTATGGGAAACACTAAACAACAACATTAGGAAATTAATTTTATTTGGAGATACTGCAATGTCTCGAACTCAGAAATATCTCAGATATTTGATCAAAAGCAAATTGACTTCCATTATCAAACTTGCTCCAAAAAGAATGTCTTCTCAATAGATGGTTAAGAGCAAATATTTGTTCAGGCAAAGTCTAAATCTAAAGGATCTAAATGCTAATAGAAATTGACCACTCAATGTCTAAATAGCTATCTATGCCCTCTGGAATAGATCATTCATTTATCGTATCCAAAGAATAAAGATGATTGTCTATCGCTAAGGAAGAGTCAATACTGAGCTTATAGCAGATGATAAAGAATACCAAAGTCTTGATGTATGTTCCTTTTTCGAGTAGTAAGACGATAGAAGATGATTCTCCTATTTCATGCAAACTGAAGAGAACCATTCTTGCGATTTAAATCACGATGAAATCGCTAGATATGCAAGACATATCTCTTTAAAAGAAATTGGGCTAAAAGGCCAAAAAAAACTCAAAGCAAGCTCTGTAATTTGTATTGGGACAGGAGGGCTCGGTTCACCATTACTTCTTTACCTAGCAGCCGCAGGTATAGGACATATAGGCATTGTGGATTTTGACCTTGTGGAAAGTTCAAACCTGCAAAGACAAATTATTCATGGAAATAGCTGGATAGGAAAATCCAAAACAAGCTCAGCATGCTCACGAGTCCATGAAATTAATCCATTTTGTAAAATAGATATCTTTGAAACATTAATAACAAAAGAAAATATATTTGAGATAATCAAATCATTCGACATTGTCTGTGATTGTACAGATAATTTTGCAAGTAGATATTTGATAAATGATGCTTGTGTGATTCTAGAAAAGCCTAATATCTATGGCTCGATTGCTGAATTCCAAGGACAAGTAACGGTATTTAACCTAAATAAAAAAAGCCCCAACCTCCGAGATCTAATTCCTGAGCCACCACCTGAAGAGCTTATTCCCAGTTGTTCGCAAACGGGCGTTTTTGGAATTCTACCTGGATTAATAGGCGTCATTCAAGCTACAGAGGTTATAAAGATTATTACTGGTATTGGGAATTCATTAAGCGGACGGCTATTAGTCTTCGATGCATTATCAATGAAATTTAAGGAATTAAAGTTAACAAAAAATGATGAGGGTATTGCATCTATAAAAGAACTAGATATAAAAAAATGCTCACAAAAAGGTAATTCTTCTATTAAAAGTATTAGCATTAAAGAATTAAAATCATTGATCAATAATGAATCTAATAAGATTCAAATTATAGATGTAAGAGAAAGGATTAAATATCAACAATCATCGATTCCTGGAGCAACATCAATACCCTTAAATATGATTGAAGCTGAAATCAATAATATCAAGAAAATCTCTAAAACAAGATTAATATATTTATATTGTCAAAGTGGAAGAAGATCAGCTAAAGCAATTTTAAAATTAAAAGAATATGGGATCAAAGGTATAAATATTAGTGGGGGGATAAATGCATGGGATTTAGAAATGAAAAAAAAATTATGATCTTAAAAGAGTAAACTATCATAAGATTTTTAATAGTCGACACCTCTCTTAAGATCCACTCCTTTTTCGGCATAATGTTTATGGCAGACCATTTCTGAATGAACACTTGCCAAGTCAAAATAACTAGGCTGATTTTTACACCGACCAGTAATTATTACTTCCGTTTCTATTGGCTTTCTTAGAAGAGTTTGCACTATTGGCTCTATAGGTAGCAACTCTAAATCAACAGTAGGATTAAGCTCATCAAGAATGACCGTTTTATAAAGTCCACTAGATATTGCCGCACTAGCTATTTCCCACGCACGTTCTGCTTCAACATAATCTATTTGCTCTTGTTGTCCTCTCCAAACTATTGCATCTCTTCCGGAACGAAGATGATCAACTAAATGAGGATAACTTTCACGTAAGGCTGCTATTGCCGCATCTTCTGTATAGCCGCTACCACCTTTGAGCCACTGTAAAATCAAAACACGATGGCTTTTATCTTGACTAATCCCTCTACCTATTGCTTGAAGAGCCTTACCTAAAGCACTAGTAGACTTACCTTTACCTTCGCCGGTATATATCTCTATACCACCAAGGTTAGATTGACTAAACGAATGAGTAGATGTTTCTGGTCGTCTATGAGCTCTCATCTCTGAATGTAATTGTGCTATTTCAATCAGAGCTGGCGGAGCAGCTCTCCCCGTAACAATAATTTCCATTCCATTAGGCCTAGCACTCAGCGTCTTAACAACCTCTGGAATAGATAATAAACCCAATTCCAAAATAGGATTCAGTTCATCTAGTACGACCACTGAATAAAGAGCACTAGCAATAGCCCCTTTTGCAATATCCCATCCTCTTTGTGCCTCCTCTCTATCAAAGTTTGTTGCCTCTTCAGAGGTAAAGAAATCAGCTCTTCCAGTTCTCACTTGATCAATTAAATGAGGAAAACCCTGCTGCAATGCCTCTATCGCCGCATCTTCATCATATGAACGGCCTGGTCCCTTGAGGAAACGAAGTAACAGAACTCTTGTTTGTCTTTTCTCACATATTCCCAAACCAATCGTTCTAAGAACAACTCCTAAAGCTGCCTGACTTTTCCCTTTACCCTCTCCATCATAAATATGTAATTGACCATGACTTCTCTCTTGCCTATCAGCTGCTGTAACAATTCCAATACCCTTACTCGTGCTCGAGAGATCAGTCTCTTCGTTGGATATTTTGTTGGATTCTCTTGACTTTAAATCCATACAAATAACATATTACGATTAGAGCTTAACTTGATCAATCCAGGAACATAGGCTTTAAAAGAAATCAGCAGGAAGTGGAATTTCGTCAATACGAGCCACTACCCCACTCAGAACAAAACCAATTGAGGTCCTTAAGAAATTATCTAAAAGGACTGAGAAAGGTGTGCATTGCATATTCGGGAGGGGTAGATAGTTCACTTGTAGCAGCCATAGCTAAAGAGCAATTAGGGGACAAAGCTCTTGCTGTAACAGGTGTCTCCCCAGCCCTTGCCCCATATCTTCGGAAAGAAGCTCAACAACAGGCTCAATGGATGGGTATTCGCCATAAAGAATGCATAACAGAGGAATTAAATGATCCAAGTTATAGCCAAAACCCCAAAGATCGATGTTTTGCTTGCAAAACTGAATTGCACCGACGCCTGAAAGAAATAGAAGAGATATCTAATGGATATAAGGTGTTAGATGGAGTAAATCATGATGATTTAAGCGAATATCGACCAGGAATTAGAGCAGCTATGCAAGCAAACGTACGTTCTCCTCTCGCTGAATTAAACATTACCAAGACTTCAATTAGATTAATTTCAAAATCCTTGGGTTTCCCTTGGTGGGACAAGCCAGCTCAACCATGTTTAGCTTCCCGAGTTCCCTATGGAGAAACCATTACTTCAAAACGTCTCAATCAGATTGCTAAAGCAGAAGAATGGTTAATTAAAAATGGTTTTACTCAAGTAAGAGTAAGAGCCCAAGGGCTAGCTGCAAGAATTGAATTACCTTCTAAGCAAATTCAAGTTTTTCTGGAGAGCTTAAATAGGCAAAAAACTATAAATTACTTTTTATCTATAGGTTTTACGTCTGTAAGTATCGACCTAGAGGGTTTAATTAGTGGAAAACTAAATAGAGATATAGATATCTGATAAAAACATTATTTGAAGGAAGATAATTCTCTCAAATAATTAATTGTTACCAATTATTTAAGAATTAGGATCTCTCAAAGAATTTGAAATGCCAGAAGGAGTTTTTCGTTTAAGACTTTTCAAAAGGTAATTATCAGCTGCAAATTCTTTCACAAAGAAATCGCAAGCCTTTTCTGGCTTAGTATGCCTGCCACAAGTAAATACATCTATAGCTGCATAATTAATTTCAGGCCAAGTATGAATAGATATATGCGATTCAGCCAATAAAGCAAGTCCAGTTATTCCACAAGGTGTGAATTGATGTGTAATCAAATGAATTAAGGTTGCACCTGCAACTTTTGTTGACGTGGTAATCGTCGTTCGGATAAATGCTTCATCATTCAGCTTGTTTTGATCACAATCATAAAGCTCAAGAATGCAATGCTTACCTACCATGAGATCAGAATGATTAGGAGCCATTGAACCCTGGAAATGACGAAAATCATGCTTTGGCCATCCAGGATTAGGGTGTAAATGATTCATAAATGATCTGAAACTGTTAATCCTCTAGCGAGGTTCTATATTGCCATTAATAGATGTTAATTCCACAATTTGTGAGGATTTTCGCCACTCACCTTCAAATGCATCAAGATGAGTCGCACTTATCAAACATTGATGCTTCTCTCCCACAGCATCAAGAAGTAATAGTTGCCGATTGGGATCTAGCTCTGCCAAAACATCATCTAATAATAAAATTGGAGGCTCTCCAAATAACTCTGCAACTAACTCTAATTCGGCCATTTTCAATGCCAATACAAGTGTTCTTTGCTGACCAGCAGAAGCAAACTTCCGTGCAGGATTTCCATTAAGGAGAAATGAGACTTCATCCCGATGAGGACCAATTCGACAACTCCCTAATCGTTCCTCTTCATCTCTTTGGCTAAATAACTGTTTCTCAATCGACAATCGCCAAGACAATTCTTCTTCTTCCCCGTCTAAGTGACTTCCTGGCAGATAATCAAGCTCTAAACTTTCTTGGTTATTACTTAATCGTTTTTGCCATAAAGATGCTATTGGCTGTAAATATCTCAAGGCCCGACTTCGTCTACGATGTATACGTGTGCTAACCAAAGCCATCTGCACATCAAAAGTATCTAAAAGAGAATCACGGTCTTCTTTTGAAGAAGCCTTCATATGATTCCAAAGCTGACTTCTTTGTCTCAGTAATTTTGAATATCTACTTATTAAATCAGAATAAATAGGCTCAAGCTGTTGCACTACCCTATCTAGCCACACACGCCGGAGAGATGGCTCGCCTCGGACTAGGTCAAGATCAAAGGCACTAAAACCTACACATCTCAATGAACCCATTAAATCAAGTTGACGAGTCAATTGCTTTTGATTTCTATAGGCCTGTCTACCCCCTCGACTTCTGAGCTCTAACAAAAGCTCTTCCTGACGATTTGCAATACCCCTAATAAATGCTGAATTTTCTTGCCAGGTAATCATGTCTTGATCTCTGCTAGAACGATGAGAACGCAAAGTACCAAGCAACTCAACTGCCTCTAGGAGATTGGATTTACCAATTCCATTAGATCCGATAACTAGCAAGCGATTTTCATTCAACTCAAGTTGAAATCGTTTGTAATTACGGAAACATTGCAGTTGTAGTTGATTGAGCCGAATCTTCCCTGAAAAAATCTCTAGCTAAAGTAACTTTAATGAGGTAATGAAGAATTAACCTCATATACGGCATAACGCCGATATTTGGGCATGTAGCTCAGTTGGATAGAGCATCAGATTCCGGTTCTGAGAGTCGGGGGTTCGAGTCCCTCCATGCTCGTAAACCTTATTTTCATCAATCTCTTCTTTAACGAATTTGAAAGCCCATTGTTCGTATCCCACCAGGATCAAGAATAAAATCCTCTCCTTTTAAAGCGTTAATTGCAATTGATGGTGCTGCTATTGAAATACTGCATCCAGGCATATCCCTTCTAATAATCCTTAAAACGCGATTGATTAATACGGTCAAAAATTGTTCTTGATACTGACCTGGTTGAGCAGCCAGATCCCAGAGATTGGCATTAAGACCCTTATCACTTGTTACTCGAACAAACCCTACAAGTCTTTCACTGACTTCTTCAAAAATAGATAGGCAATAATCACTCTTTTGCAAAGCCAACTCTAGTTGCTTTGCAGGGTGAGTTTGCAAATTACACTTAGAAAGCAAACCATTTAGAGATTGTGCATTAGGAATCTGATTAGTCTCTAATTGAAATCCAGTCGGAATGTTTGGAGATTTAGAGTATCTATGAGGAAAACTTAGCAAAATTCACCCTGTATTTCGCATCCCTGCAGCGATACCATTAATTGTCAATAAAGCCCCTCGCAACAATTCACTCCGACTATAAGTTCGAGTTGAATCTTGCATAATCGAGGAAGACTCACTCATAGGAGGTTGACGGTTCTGATCTCTTAACCGACGTAACAAAGCAACTTGCAAAAAACCTAGTGGAACAATGGTTCTATTACGTAGATCAACGGATAATTGCAAAGCTGGATCTGCACTAAGTAAACGAGACTTCCCAGTGATTTCTAAAACCAACTTTCTAGTTAGATGATACTCCAAAGAAATGATTTCAAAAATCTTATTGAATGAATCAATATTCTCATCACTACCAAGACTCGTTATGTAATGATGAGCTACTTTTAAGTCGACTTTCGAAAGCGTCATCTCAACTTTTGAGATTAGCATGCGGAAAAATGGCCACCTCTGATGCAAAAGTCTTAACAAGTCAATTTGAGCTGGATCAGATTCCAATTCATGATCTAATGCAGTACCTACACCAAACCAACTAGGAAGCAGAAATCTACTCTGGGTCCATCCAAATACCCACGGTATAGCTCGCAAGCTTGATAAATCCTTTGCACCACGTTTACGCCGAGCAGGACGACTTGATATCTGTAACT
The DNA here is from genome assembly GCA_902587615.1 of uncultured Prochlorococcus sp. Taxonomy (GTDB): domain Bacteria; phylum Cyanobacteriota; class Cyanobacteriia; order PCC-6307; family Cyanobiaceae; genus AG-402-N21. The sequence continues at coordinate 19,420 of CACILY010000012.1, read as the reverse complement.
TACTAATTTCCTCAATAGGAGTAACTTCCTGGAAAAAGGCAACTAAGTCAGGATTCTCATGTACTAAAGCTCGATAATGTTCTCGAGAACGTGCTGCCAACCTAGTCATCAACTCATTCCAACTTGGTGTGGCATCCAATTTATTAGTTACCAAACTATTTTGAAGAACAGCCGTAGTAACAGTTTCTAGATTATATAAAGCAAGTTCAGGAAGACTGTATTTAGAAGCAAGAACTTCTCCTTGCTCTGTAATCTTAATACGACCTTGCAATGTTCCGCTTGGCTGGGCAAGTATTGCTTGATACGCAGGGCCTCCACCTCTCCCTACAGAGCCTCCTCTACCATGAAACAAACGAAGTGCAATACCCTGACGACTAGCAAGGTCTTGAAGGGCTAATTGCGCCTTATGAATCTCCCAATTACTTGAAAGGAATCCAGAATCCTTGTTACTATCTGAATAACCAAGCATAAGTTCCTGTAAAGGTGCACCTGTTTCGCTTGTTAAAGGTAAAAGTTGTCTATAAACACTGGATTGAAATAATTGTTCCATAACAGTTGGGGCCTTTTGTAAATCCTCAACTGTTTCAAATAAAGGAACAACAAACAATTCAGAGGGTCCTCCTCCAGAACTCACTAATCCAGACTCTTTAGCAAGTAGAAGAACTTCTAATAGATCCGAAACACTATGACTCATAGAAATTACATATGAGCGACAAATACGACTACCAAATTCTTCTTGCAATCGATGAACCATTCGGAATACAGAGAAAGTTTCCTCTGTAGCATCAGACCATTGGACAGCTGAAGGAATCAATGGACGACGTGTTTGCAATTCCTCAGTTAGCCAATTAACCCTTTCTTCTTCATCCATATCTCTATAAGGTTTAGTCAAATTAAGGTATTGAGATAATTCGTCAAGCGCATCACAATGTCTATTACTTTCTTGCCTGATATCAAGACTAGCCAATGAGAAACCAAAGATATGCACTTGCGTCAATAATGTATCTAATGGTTCACAACTTAAATCAGTGCTAACCAAACTGGTTCTAATTAATTCCAAGTCACTTCTAAATTCAGAAACTGAGTCATAATGTAATGAATCAGTAAAACTACTATTTGTAGTTAATGGAGGAACACCCTCTGGAGGAGTTTTCCAACCAGCCTCAGCTAATTGCTTATTTCTTTGATGAGTTAAACGCAGTCTTTCTAAGATATAACTTAATTTCAAGCGATAGGGTTCCAATCTATAACGTGCAGCCCTTTCCTCATAAACCTCTGGAAAACGTACCCTATCCATCTCTAACGATTCCAAGAGTGGAGGACTGACTTGACTCCATTGCATAGAAATACTTAATTGATCAATCAGGTCTTGAACTGCACTGACATATCTCTCAAGCATTAACTGACGCTGATAACAAGCTGTTCGCCAAGTGATTTCAGATGTAACTGATGGATTACCATCTCTATCAGAACCTACCCATGAGCCAAATGTACAGAATGCTTCCTGCGAAATTTCCATATCAGGATAACTTTTAGATATTGCTGAAATCAATCGTCGACGCAATTGAGGCATTGCATCAAACAAGACTTGTTGGAAATAATGAAGCGCATAATCAACTTCATCCAAGACGGATGGTTTGAACTGATGTAATTCATCTGTCCGCCACCAAAGTCGAATCTCCTCTTCTAATTGTAATCTCAAATTATCTCTCTCTGAGAAGGGTCCTCCAGAATCAGATTGGTATTGCTGTAAAAGAGTTGCTACTCTTCGTTGCTTATGTCGAACAGTATGTCTAACAATTTCTGTAGGATGAGCAGTAAAAACAAGTCTTATATCTAATTCTCGAAGTAGGCTTTCAAGCTTGCCGGGTGGAACATTTAAAGATCGAAGTCGTTGAAACAACTGTCTAAATGTTGCTGGAGAGGTCTGACTAGCAAGAGGAGGTATAAAAGGATCTACTTCAGGGTTTTCACTATCACTACTTCTAGTCATACTTTCTAAATAACTATCTTCTTCAATACGTTGTTCAAGAATATTGACTAGTTGAAAATATAAAGAAAATGCTCGTGCAGCAGAAATGGCTTCAGCAAGGTCCATCTCCCCTATTAACAATGCAATTTCATCACTAGGTTTTTTTCTTTCGATGTCTGTAACATCAGTTGGATCGCTAAGTTTCTTTAAACGTAGGAGTCTATCTGTTTGTTCAACGGGACATTCACTTCGTAAAACCGTTTCCCATAGATCTTCTACTAACTCAAGACGCTGCTTTAATAAACGCCCTGAAGAGGAGTCACTTATTTTTTGAGTCGATAAATCTTCAGACTCCAAGTTTTCAGGAAAATTAGAAAAAGACTTATTAGAAAAATCGGATTTTGTCATACTCATCACTCAACCACATTTTGACTGAAAAATGTGGTTTCTTCTTCTTCCATTTCCTTAATACTGTCATATAGCAAATCCTGTATAGAAGATCCCTCCTCAAAACCTTTAAGCCAATTCATAGCCTGATTACCATGCTCTAAGACCAAATGAATAGGTTGCAGTAAATGCTCTATACCTTTTTCCCTTGCCAGAGGAGTTACCTCTTCAACTAATTTCTTAATCCAATCTCGACAAATAATCGATTTACCATCTACCCAATGATTTAAAGAAGCCTCAAGGCTAAATTTAGCTGCTGAAATATCGTTCAAATCGGTTAACAAAACTAACTCTTCAATGTTCAGTTTACTTGCTTTAAGAGGATCAAGCTCTGCTGGTTGAGATGCAAGAGACAAGACTCGAAGCTCAAATAAAGCAGTAACAGCCAAAAGCAAATCGCAATTTGTAATTAAATCGCAGATACGAAGTTCTAAACGATTTAATTCATAAGGTCGCGACGGACCATTAGGACGAATAGACGTCCACAAATGACGCTCATTAACCATAATTCCTCGAGCGAGTTGCTCTTCTATCCAACTGACATAATGAGAATGATCTAAAAACAGTGGTACGTCTTTAGGAGTCCTAGGAAATTGTATCCACCTCTGAGAATGTGCTGAAGTGGCTAACCCATCTAAAAATGGAGAGCTAGCACTTATTGCAAGGAATAAAGCGGCCTCACAACGTGCTAAGCGAAGAGCCGAGAAAAGTAAACTTAAATCTTCAATACCTAAGTTGATATGTACGCTAGCTGTTACTACTTTGGTGCCATATTCTTTTTCAATTAAATCATGATAGGCATTTGAAAGATCAGATCTTTCAAACTTCTGACTATCACCTAAACTTAAAGTACTACAAGGCAAAATTGTTAATTCTCTATCGGTTAACCAACTCCTTAATCTTGAACGAGGAGCCAAAAGAGATCTTTTTAAAATCTCATAATTCTTATTAGGAAGAGTAATGAATTCAATATTGCGATGATCAGGTTCATTCACAAAATCATTGAATTCTTTGGGCACATCCTTAGCAACACCTATATGTGTACCAGTTGCTAGGCCAGTAAAAAGTTCTACCTCAAAACCTTTTAAAAGAAGTTCTTTACTCATGATGATCGCGTATTAAGACATGCGAGCGCCATAAGCATGCCCTTAGCTTTATTTAAAGTTTCTTGATACTCCTTAGAAGGTATTGAATCGGCAACCACCCCTGCTCCTGCCTGAACGGTCACAGTTGAACCTCCTTTCGAATGAGGGTGAACAAGCATTGTACGAATTGTAATTGCGGTATTTAAGGCACCATTTAAATCAATTGATCCATATATCCCCGAATAAGGTCCTCTACGCTCATTCTCTAGTTGATTAATAATTTGCATTGCTCTGATTTTTGGCGCACCACTAACAGTCCCCGCAGGAAATGCTGCAATCAATAAATCCCAAACATCCTTATCACTATGGAGAATTCCTTTGACTTCGCTAACAATATGCATTACATGCGAGTATCTCTCAATAACCATAAGCTCCTCTAAAGAAACACTACCTGGCTGACAAACCCTACCTAAATCATTTCGACCTAAATCTACCAACATCACATGTTCAGCTCTCTCTTTGGGATCTGCTAATAACTCCTCTTCTAATTTAAGATCTTGATTATGTGTCGCACCTCTTGGCCTGGTTCCTGCTATTGGCCGAAGACTAGCCATGATGCCATTACTAGAAGGTTGGGCCTGCACCATAACCTCTGGGCTAGAACCAATTAATTGCCAATCTCCAAAATCAAAAAACGCCATAAAAGGAGATGGATTGACTATTCGTAAACTGCGATAAATATCAAAGGGAGTACATGACACTCTTGTTTCTAGTTTTTGGCTAAGAACTAATTGAAAAACATCACCCTTGGCGATGAATTCTTTACCAATTTCAACAGCATTTTCAAATTTTGATTTAGTCCAATTTCTTTTAGTTCTAGGTAAATTTTTACCAGCAGCTTCCCAATTCAAAGAATCCAAATTTTCAAGAGGAGTACTCATTAATTGTTGAAGTTTTTTTAAACTCTCAAGAGCACTTTGAAAAGCAGCTTCTGGTAATTGATTATTAGTTAGATCACCATAGCCAACCGCAGTAATAAGACGTTTAACCTGATCAAAAATAAGAACGCTATCCATAAACATCCAAATTCCATCTGGCGGATCATCCTGTTCAAGTTGAAAAACAGGAACCTTAGGTTCAATCCATTGAATTAATTCATATCCCCACATACCAAAAAGCTGACCTATTGCAGGCAAATCAGGAATGGAAATAGATCTATAAGATTCCAGCCAAGATCTAATAACTGTAAAAGGATTTCCAATCATTTCATCTTTACGACCGTCTCTCCAAGTCCTAACCAAACGATCACCACGAACAGTTACCACCCATAAAGGATTTGTTGCCACCACACTCCATCTTCCAAGAGTTTCTCCTCCCTCAACGGATTCCAATAAAACACCTGGCGGCTTATTTTGACCAACTTTTAACCAAGTGGACAAAGGTGTTTCTAGATCTGCTGGCCAACTCTGGGTCAAGGGAATAAAGCTGGCACCACCATTGGCGGCATCTAAAAACTTTTTATAAAGTGAATTATCCATGACTGCATCATCGCAGCCTATGAAAAAAATTTAATTCCAAGAAAAGTTTAAATATTTAATTCCTCAAGCATCGTAAGTGTTTTTCCCACTAAATTTTAAATTTGATGGATTGGGATTCTCACCAATTCTTCGAGGATTATGATTAACAGAGATCCTTCCTTCATTAACTTTCTCTGGAAAAACCCCATCTTTTGGATGTAAAAACTCAATATCACCGCCGGGATAAATCCTATAAATTTTAAAGTCTTCAATCCTGGGTTTAAAAGCCCTTAATTGAGTGCCTAAAGCCAAACATTGCTCTTTCCTGGCGAAATACATTAAATTTTCCCCCTGATTCATCATCGCCGCTCCTCCAGTAGGAAGCTCAAAAGCTTGTGAGGACTTACTCGACCAAGTAATGGCGTACTTTTCCTCAGTTTCAGCAGCATTCAGAAGACCGCCAGTACTACCGATATTCTGAGGAATCTTGCCTGTCAACCCTTCAGTCATGGCTTTACTCAAAAAGTACCAATCTTTATCATCTAAAAGTTAGCACCGCAATTTGTGCCTTTTGTCACTTCACATGAATAACCTTCACACGCGTCAACATTCCTGCAACGAAAAACCAATTATTTGGAGTCAGCTATAGGGAAAAAAACTGTCAAAGCTTTATCTCTTCTTAGGGTAAGTCTGCCTCCAAGACTAGCCAATAATCTTTGAGTAGCAGCTTGACTTAATTGCAGACTTCCAGTCCTAGGATTCCAACTAAGAACTGGTCCGAGCTGAGAGTTAGTTGACATTTTAGAATTATCATTTGGTTCAGATTTAGAATCTTTACTGAAAATCTGAAGTTTTAAACGTTGTCCTGCAGGTCGCAACTCCAACATCAAACTTTCTCCTGATTGAAGTCCACGAGAATTCCTATCTATTAGGCCACCCAACATCAATTCAAGTTTTTCAGGGTCACTAAGAACTAAAGGTAAATCAGCCGATATATCTAAAGCGAGGGTCAAACCTCTTCGACTCAATTGCTTACTCCAAATTGGGTACATAGTTTGGAGCATATTTCCTAAATCTGTCCTCGCCAAATTGAGATTTCTAGACTCTTTTCCATCTAACTCCGCTGCTTTAAAAATTAAACCAAAACGATCTATTTGTTCTGTACATTCAGAATCAATCTGTTGTAAACGGTTAATAATTTCAGCTGATACATCATCTCTTCGTAAAATAGAGCGAATTAAAGTTCTTATAGTGGCTAAAGGCGTTCTTACTTCATGAGTAATTGCCTCCAATAATGATTTTTCTCCATTAGTTGGATTATTTGATTTATTTATTGTTGATCTATCTGGAAGCATTTGAATATTCAAACTTGGTGTAAATCTTGCTAATCTTTCCGATACAAGAGGCCAAAAGTTTCTCTCAAGATCATTATTAGTATGCAATTCTCCTAAATCTGATAGAGCATGTCGAAGGTCTTCTACTTCAGAAGATTCCTCCTGATGAAGTCTTAAATCGAGCATATTTAATAAATCACGCAATGTTTCATGATCACTTCTCATTAATAAATTGCGTTCCCCTGCATCTCCATGGAGGGCAAGCGCCAATTGTATCGAAGGTGTAATGATGATCAATAAAGGATCATTGCCATCTTTATCTCTAAGAGGTAATCGGCTAAATGCACCTGAATATGATGAGTTTTTTGTATTAATCGATCTCATTGTCGACGGAGGTAACAATCCAAATCCGTTGCAATGCAAAGTATCTAGTTCTTCTGGGGCCCAAACCCATCCTTTAAGCCTTTCTAACAGCCTTGGCTCATAAAGCGCAGGCAATGGTGATGCAAGCCACAATCCTTTCGTTAAATCCATTGGCATCAAAATATCAGTCTGCAAAGTATCTAGGGCTGCCCACCAAAGTCTTCTAGCAGTTGTCTCATCATTTTTCCCATAAGGAACCCCTTCAGACATTCGCTGTTGAAGTGATTCAATTGTTATGTAATTAGTCACTAATTTTTACTAGCGAATTTGGCTCTACGAGCAACTGACAGACATAGTCCCAAAGATAAAAAATTAATTATTAATGCTGTGCGGCCATAACTCATAAATGGCAGAGGAATGCCTGTTACCGGACCCAATCCAATCGTCATAAAAATATTGACCATTACTTGAAACATAATCATTGTTCCTATTCCAACAACCACAAGTGACTCAAAACCCGTTCGAGCATTTTTTGCAATTTTTAAAAGACGAATAATTAGTAAAAAGAATGCAGCAATTACAACCATGGTTCCAAGAAAACCTGTCTCTTCTCCTAAAGCACTAAAAATAAAATCAGTATGTTGCTCTGGAATAAAACTTAACTTTGTCAATTTTCCCTGGAGCAAACCTGTACCAAAAAGGCCTCCTGATCCAATACCTATTTGACTCTGCAACAAATGATAACCACCTCCTAAAGGGTCCTTTCCGGGATCAAGAAATAAAGTAATTCGATCTCGTTGATAATCCTTTAATCCATTTACCCACAACCAAGGCGTTAGGAATGCAATGACTGAATGGAGCAACATAATTACAAGACTAAAGAAATTCTTATTAGGGAATGAGCGATAAGCAAGAAAACCCATAAAAGGAATCCAGGCAATAAGAATCGATGGAACAATGCTCGACAAAAGAGCAGTAATTATTCCAAACACAACAATCAATCCCCACTCAATAGGCATTCCAGACCAATACAGCATTATTAATAAAACTGCACCAAACACTAAAGAAGTACCAAGATCTGGCTGCAAAAATACTAATAACCATGGCACAAAAATAACAATCAAAGGTGGTAATAATTTTCCTGGGCCAGTCCACTGATAACGCTCAAGAACTCTTGCAAGGCACAAAATCGAAGTTAATTTAGCTATTTCAGATGGCTGAATATTTAGACCTCCAAGACTCAACCATCTTTGAGCTCCAAAGGCTGATGTCCCAAAAAATTTAACCAATAGAAGAGTTAAAACTGTAAAAATATATATAGGAATCAAATATTTAGTAATTTTCTCAATTGGTGATTTAGCTATTGCAAATGCAAAGCCAATTCCTATAAATGAGGTTGCCCAATGTAAATACCAATCAACATACTGAACTTGACGCTGAGTGCTTGCAATCAAAAGTCCTGATAAAATAACTAAAAATATAGGAACTCCCCATAAAACCAAATCTACTTCTTTCCGATTTTTTTTTAATCGGTCTAGACGATTAAGAAATTGTGTTTTTCGACGAAAGTCGAGCATTTAAAGTTTTATGTCTTAATTTGAGATACCTGTCCCAAAATATAATCAGAAAGTACTTCAAACGATTTTGCTGTAATAGATTCTGGATAAATATGCACCATTGGCCTCCCTTCATTCTCAGGCTCATTAATAGGGATTTCTATAGGTATCTGAGCTAAAAGCGGAATATCATTTTCATCAGCTAACTGCTTGCCACCACCAGAACCAAACAATTTATATCTGCGTTCAGGTTGATCTTGCGGAATAAAAGCAGTCATATTTTCAACAACTCCAATCACAGGAACATTCATTTTCTTAAACATTGCCAAGCCTCTTCTTGAATCTTGTAAGGAAACTTTTTGCGGTGTCGTAACAATAATTACTCCAGCCATCGGCACTGCCTGGGCTAAAGATAACTGTGCATCTCCAGTTCCAGGAGGTAAATCAACTATCAAAAAATCTCTCTCACCCCAATCAGCTTGATAAAGAAATTGTCGGATAATTCCATTTAACATAGGTCCTCGCCAAATCACAGGCTGATCCTCATCTATAAGAAGTCCCATAGAAACCATTGCAATACCACAACTTTCTATAGGAATAATTTTTTGATTAGCTCCCTCACCTATAACCTCAGGCGCTACACCACTGACACCAAGCATTGTTGGAGTATTCGGTCCATAAATATCAGCATCCAGTAATCCAACCTTGAACCCTTTTTGTGCAATAGAACACGCCAGATTGACTGCCACAGTGCTCTTCCCAACTCCACCTTTACCACTACTAACGGCAATAATCTTCTTTACTCCTCCAATTTCAAGCAAAGAGTTGCTTTCACCATGGCCAGCTTGTCCAATAGGTGAATGAGTCGATGTATTTTCTAATTCAATCTGAACATCATTAACATCAGAAAAATCATTCAATAAATCTCTAATTTTTTGGGCTATCTTTTCCTTTTGTTTATAAGCAGAATCTGGCAAATTTAATCGAACGATTGCACGAGGTGGATCAATCCGTATCGGTCCAATCCAGCCGAGTTCTACGATCGACCTTCCGCTCACTGAATCTTTAATTGAGTCAAGAACCTTAAGCGCTTGTTCTGTTTTAGTCATAACTTGAACTCACATGTACTTAATCCTAAGCAAGGAGTCTTTTGAGATAGCCTTTAAAGAGAAATAGATCAATTTTGTCTTCATCAGCTGCAAACATCTCAATACCTCCTCAAGGATCCAGAGAGAAAGCAAAAGAGCTAGTGCTTGCTCTGCAAAATGAAATTTGTTCGGGACTTGAACAAATCGATGGGAAAGGGCATTTTGAAGAGGAGTCATGGGAACGACCTGAAGGAGGGGGAGGACGCTCTCGAGTAATGCGAGAAGGAAAGATTTTTGAACAAGGTGGAGTGAACTTTTCTGAAGTACACGGTAAAGAGTTACCACCGTCAATTGTCAATCAAAGACCTGAGGCGAAAGGCCATCCTTGGTTTGCGACCGGGACTTCAATGGTCCTTCATCCTAGAAGTCCTTATCTACCAACAGTACATCTAAATTACCGTTACTTTGAAGCTGGTCCTGTTTGGTGGTTTGGAGGTGGAGCAGATTTAACTCCTTACTACCCCTATTTAAACGATGCAAAACATTTTCACAAAGTTCATCAAGAAGCATGTGATTCCATACATCCATCTCTTCATAGAGTATTTAAGCCTTGGTGTGACGAATATTTCTTCCTAAAACATCGTCAAGAGACCAGAGGGATTGGAGGAATCTTTTATGACTATCAAGATGGCTCTGGCAATCTATACAAAGGTCAAGATAAAAAGGGTTTAGCGCACAAAATTTCAAATGACATTGGCCCATGTAATTTATCTTGGGAAGATCTATTTTCTTTAGCCCAATCTTGTGGCAAAGCTTTTCTTCCTGCATATTTACCAATTATCGAAAAGCGTAAAAATCAAACATATCAAGATCGAGAAAGAAATTTTCAACTTTATAGAAGAGGGCGATATGTGGAATTCAATCTTGTTTGGGATCGAGGAACAATCTTTGGGCTTCAAACTAATGGCAGAACTGAATCCATACTTATGTCTTTACCTCCTCTAGCTCGGTGGGAATATGGTTACCAGGCTCCTTCGAATTCAAGAGAAGCCTTACTAACTCAAATATTTACTAAACCTCAAAATTGGCTTACAGATAAATCGCTGGAAGAAAAGTGTTTTGCTTATCAGGCAGTGGATTAAGATACTGATTTTTTTTTACGCCAACAACGATCGCTTTAACTATTCTTTTAGCTATTAAATTTAGTGTTTGTTCTCGAGTATTTAAATCCCTAAGTCTTGCTTCTAAATAACCTTCTAATTTTCCTATTTCAAGTACTCTGATTTGTCTACGTGGAGCACCAAGACCTCCTCGATAAAAAAGAGGAAACTTTCCAAAGGTGTGAGCCAAAGATTCATCTAAAGTATTCAAATTTTTAGAAATTGGAGGAATCAAACCTGAACCAATTCCATGGTTTCCATATGAATCAAAATGTATTTCTAGTGAATAGCCTCCCTGAGATGCATGCTTAGATCCAACTGTCCAATTAGTTTTAGGATCATTAGCATCGTTTATATTTCGAATCAACGGATCATAATGGTTTATTTTGAGACCTTTTCTCTTCCCAAATTTCTCTATACGATTGATTAACTTTAAGTTCCAGAATAATTCATCACTCATTAATGGATGCATAGGAAGAGCTCCATAAAGATCTACTGCTTCCCCACTAGTTCCGGCTCCAACTCCTTGAGAATCAGCATGACCAGCTAAAAGTAAAATATCTAAAGAGGTAGAGACAGATCTACTACCAATCCATTCTGCTTCTAAAGGAACTTTAGAACCGATAAGAGTATCAAACTCACTAATCTGTGACTGTCGGGAATTATATTTAACAGACGTAATTCCAATGACGAAAATTGGCATAAAGGTAAATAATAAGCAATATATTGACACCAAATATTTGGTCCACATATCTTAAATTGGAGAGGAAAGTAATGATCCGTCACTACTCATTTGCAGTGAATTTGCCAGCTCTAATTCCATAGCTATTAGTTCATCACGATGAGCTCTCAATCTTAATAAACACCCAGAAGTTTCTTCTGTATTCATTAACTTCAACTCTAAAGACTCAATCCTAGAAGAACGACGATAGTAGAGAAAGCCTGCAAGAGGTGCACCAACGACAGCAAGTAATAAAGGCCACCAACTCAAAACAGGGAAAAGCTGGATGATCACTAACCCTAAACAACTGGAACCCAAACCACCAAGAAGCGATAAAAAAACTGCTAGAGCAGGACTAGATGCAACATTTCCATGAAATCGGAGTACTCTTTGGTCTGCATCCCCACCATCATTTTTCCATCCTCTTTCCTGTAACCAATTCATAATTCCATTAAGAACCTCTATTGGAGGCAATGGAGAATACACATCAACGATTGTTGTCCTATCCTTGCTAGCGGCCCTGAGAAAAAAGGCTAATCCTACAGCCAATAAGATCGTAAGCAAAAGAACTGATGAAAATACCTTTTGACTTTCCAGGAGTAATTTGAAATTACCAAGCACCTTGCTAATCCTTCAATGTAGTTAATATAAAATAAAAACCTTCATTATTATAGTTTTTTATTTCCTTTCTATGAAATTTGGGATATCTAAATCAATCTCAAAGAATTTTACGATGAAAATCAATACACAAATTAACTCTAATCAATAAATCTATTACCTACTGTTCATTTGCTCTTATTATTATAAAACCTGATCAAAACCTAATCTTATCTAAATTATGAGCAACTTCTCTAAAACTCCCAAGAGTTTTACTGTTTTAAATGAAGATCTTAACGAAGAAACCAGTGAAAGATATATGAATGTAAATGCATTAGCAGTTGATACAGAAGCGATGGGATTAATACATGGAAGAGATCGACTATGTTTAATACAAATTTGTGATCAAGACGATAATGTCTGCTGCATCCGAATTAAATCCAAACAAAATAAGGCCCCAAGGTTAAAAGCTTTACTAGAAAACCAGAAAATAGAAAAAGTCTTTCATTTTGCCCGTTTTGATATAGCTGCATTAAAAACTAACCTTGCAATTCAAGTTCAACCAATTTTTTGTACGAAAGTTGCAAGTAAAATAGCTAGAACCTATAGCCCACGTCATGGTCTAAAAGAGGTAATAATGGAGCTAGTTGGAGTTGAACTTGACAAACAAGCCCAGAGTAGTGATTGGGGAAAAGTTGATGAACTAACAAATAATCAATTGGCCTACGCAGCAAATGATGTGCGTTACCTTCTAGCGGCACGAGATCAACTAAAAAAAATGCTTATAAGAGAAAATCGCTGGGAATTAGCAAACAGATGCTTTACATCAATTCCAGTAATGGCTGAACTTGACCAACGTCGATTTTCAAATATTTTTGAACATTAATCAAAAATATTAAATTTAATCTTCGACCATAAAATTCTCATCTTCTTCCAATGCAGTAAGTAAGTGATCTAAGTGCAAAGAAGCTTCTTTCCCTTCCTCAGATTGAGAACGCACTTTTTCCAACAACTCCTCAGCGATGGTCTTACGATCTTCAAGGCTTCGAACACCTTTACCTGCAGCAACTAATTCAACTTTGCGTCTAGCCGCTGCCAAACTAATACTCATATAAGATGCGAGTTGAGCACAAATTTTCAAATAAGAATGATCTTCGATTGCAGGCATATGAAAATTAACTGATAAGTTGAAAACTCTTGAGCAAGGTTGAATAACTACATGCAATAGCGACTAGTCAAGCATGCTTCTGGAGATTCGTGATGCTAAGGCAAGACTACCTCCTTGAATGCCCATCCGCTTTTTACCAAAATCTCCCAATCTTTTCCTTAGCAGCTCATCTCTAAGAAGCAACTCAATTCTCTGAGCAAATTTCTCAGGTGTTTTACATGGAGCAACTACTCCGCCAAGTAAACGAGACTGTCTAAAAGCAAACGCTTGCTTAAATTGAGGTCCTTTCCCAGGTAATGAAACACAAGGTACACCTAAACCAACTAGCTGTTCTGTTGCTGTACCTGCATTAGCCAAACCAATTTCAGACCATGCAGCCCACATAGAAAATTGGTGTGGACCTAACAAAAGTTTGATATCTCCTTTATGCCAATATGAATGTGCTCCAATATTCGGATCAACTTGTGGATATGAATCATATCCTAATTCTCGTAAAAGTTTTTCTAAAACATTTAGAGATGGTTCTGAACTAGTAGCAACAAGAATAGCTAAGGGATAAGAACTTTTAACCAAAGAAAGCCCATGAAGAATACGTTTAAAACTATCTCTAGCTTCAGGCATTCTACTTCCACAAAGTAATAAAACTCGTCTATATTTTTGCAAATATTTTGGGCAAGAAAAATGTTCAAAACCATCCATCATTGGATTACCAAGAGCCTTAGCTAATACACCATGCCTGCGAAGACCTCTAGCAGTTAATTTATCTCTCATAGCTACACTTTTACATCGAGAAGACTTCATCAATTCCCATTCCCAAGGTTCCCATTCTGTCCCTTTCAACCGATGGTAATAATCACTAAGAGAATTTCCTGGTCCACTAATCCATGTGTAATCGCTTTTAGGCGTCCCAATAAACGAATAAGACGCTCCGCTAGACCATGCAAAAAAAAGAGGTAATAAATCACCAATAGCAACAATTTTTCTACCATTCAAAGCGGCCCATCTCACATAAATCCATTGCTTCCAAGTAATAGAAAAAAGTCCGGCCATCAAATCAGCCAATAATCCTCTAAAGCTTTGATTACTAAAGCCTCCACTAGGTAAAGAAATTGAAGGTCCTGTCTTAACTAACCATTCTTGATCAACACCCGTTTGAAATGCATTACCTTCCCCCACCAAAGGAAGAACCTCAAGAGCTAAAGTAGGATTTAGTTTATGTAATTCTTTAAGAATGCGCCAAGAAATAAGGTCTTCTCCATGTCCATTAGAAATAAATAAAACATACTGATTACCTCTACTGATACGATCCACAGATGGAGTTCCATCACTACTTCTTACGGCGGCATGGCCAAGTGGTAAGGCAGAGGATTGCAAATCCTTTATCCCCAGTTCGAATCTGGGTGCCGCCTTTTTCAAAACACGTTTGATTTTCTTGAAAACCCTTCCAAGAACTATGCTCCATGTGTAGCGGGTTGCAAGTTTCAAACGAAATTAACGGTATGGGAGCGGTATGAGAGTCAATTTCCCCGCTTTATATCAGCATTATTGCAAGTATCCCATACCTAAACACTTTTTAGAGGCAGTAAGTATTTGAGATTGTTTTCAACTTTATGGAATTGAACAAGCTCAATTTCCTCATTCCAAAGCTATAAAAAAGATCTAAGAGTCTATTCTGATTATTTTAATAGTCAATCTCCAAGCTAATGTTAAACTTATAATAGCTAACTATATGTTTGCAAATGTACCTGATCCATTGGACCTCCTGAAAGGATGCTGCTCTATCATGGATGATAAAAGTATTCTTTCTATTGAAACAGGTTATCATCCACGTCAGTTAGAAAATAATATGATAGATTATATTTACAATGAACAGTTCTTTTCTTTCTCAGTGAAGGGATTTATAAATTAGCAGATAAGGATAATATCAAAGCATTTGCAATAAGAGAGAATAAACATAAAGGAGAATCAATTGTGATTCATACAAATCATCATCTAATTTTTTCAACGAAAATCATTTAGTCATAACTAATTTTCTAGATCAAGAGAACATTTCTCAACTTTATTCTACTGACTATTGTAATAATATTGAAAAAATTCTAACTTGTAAGAAAGAAATACTAAATAAATTAGAATCATATAAATCTAGAGATTTCTCTGTATTAGCCTTTGGATCATCACATACTATAACTACCTTATTTTACATGTTAGGCTTAACTGATGATTATATCGATTATGTAATTGATCATAATCCTTTAAAGCATGGAACTTTTCCAACCAGCACAAATATACCAGTCTATACACCTAGCTTTGCAAAGAATGAATTATGTAAGAAAAAAGTTATTCTTTTCCTATCTTGGTAAGATTATCAAACTATAATAAAGAAACATTTAGGAGAATTAGTAGTGCAAGAATGGATTATCCCTTTCCCCACCTTAACTTGATTAAGATCAATCAAAAATTAAATGTCATCTTTTAAAATTCCTTGGTGGTATAGTCATATACCATCAGAAGATTTTAATTCACTTGCTTTTACTTTAGAGCAAAGATCCTTAAGCCTTGGCAAATACGTAGAGCAATTTCAGAAAGAATTTTCGTCCATAGAAAAATCTAAATATGCTATCGCAACCACTAGTGGAACGACAGCATTGATATTAGCTGGTTTAGCAGCTGGGATTAACCCTGGTGATCAAGTTATTGTTCCTAATCGAACTTGGATAGCAACAGCTAATGCATTTAGGTTACTTGGAGCAGAGGTAGTAGTTGCTCCAGTTAGCAATGACAATATGCTTTTGCAAGCTCATTCATTAGATCAATTTATAACTGACAAAACTAAAGCAATTGTTCCTGTAAGTTTAAATGGAAGAAATGTTATAACCCAAGAATTATTAGAGATTGCGAATTCTTTCAATCTATGGATTATAGAAGACGCCGCACAGGGCTTCATGGCACCAAGACCATATAAAAAAATAGTGAAAAGCGGAATTAAATATTGTAGAACTTATTCTTTTTCAATGGCTAAATTTATAACTACTGGCCAAGGTGGAATGGTTTTAACTAATGATGAGTCCTTTGCTAATGAATTATCTGATAGACGTGCACATGGAGTTAAAAATGTTACTGCTGTTGATCAATGGATTAAATTAGGTTCCAATTTCAGGATGAGTGATCTACAAGCCTCGATTGGACTTTCACAGCTAAAAAGACTAAAAGATAAGAAAAGTAATTTCTTAAGAGTTTATGATTTCTATAAAGAAAACTTAAACTCATCATTCTGTAGGCAGATACCTGTCAATACGATCTCAGGCGAGATTCCTATTTATTCCGAATTCCTATCTTCTAGCAGAGAAGAAATTATTAAACTTTTATCAAACGCTGATATCGAAGTAAGAGCTTTTTATCCTGATATCTCTACAGCTACTTATTTAAATGCAACCACTAGTAGATTGAAAACTACTATATTTCAGCAAAATGGGTTTTATCTACCCTCTGGAGATGGTATGTCAGATTCGGAATTAAGTACTGTTTGTTCAATCATTGATAAGGCAATTTCTTAGTCTAGAACCAAAAAATATTATAAATTTAATCTATTCAATTTTTTTTTCGAAGCCTACTTAATTTCTTCGTTTTTTTTCTTGGCTGACAAAGGTATGATCGTCACACTCGGATTTGCCCTAAAAGCATATGACATCTATCATTTGATTTCTAGGCAGGCAAATGCAGAAATTAGATTCAGGTAAATGTCCAAAAATTATAAGATGGGAATTGCATAACCAATGCAATCTTTCATGTCCTCACTGTCGACATCATGCTTTAGACAAACGAAAATCAGATAATTATCCGGAATTTTATAAAACTAAACATGAATTTGATGAAGAGCAAATATTAAAGGTGATCAAGGAAGTCGCACCTTACAAGCCATCATTTACTTTAAACGTGGCCAATGAACCCACTATAGGTAGGCATTTCGAATACACAGTGAGAAAAATTAAAGAATATGGCATGAACGGGACCTTTAATACGAATGGTTTAAAGTTAACTCCACAAATTGCTGAATTGTTAGCCGATATTGCTTGGGACTCTGTAACAGTAAGTGTTGATGCAACAACCCCTGAGTCATTAATGAAAGCTAGAGGAATTCCTTTTTTAGATATTGTTCATAAAGCAGTTTTTAATTTAATTGAAGCTAGAGGTAATAGAAAATTTCCTAGAATAGGAGTGACATTTGTAGATTGTGATTACAATCATAATGAGATAGAGCCATTTTTAGAATTCTGGAAAAAGCATGTAGATTTTATTAGAACTACTGGTTACATCCAAGATTTGGTCCCTGATATTGAAAAAATAGGCGGAGATCACACTAGACAAGAGATGCCGGCTGAAAGGCTTCCATGTAAGCAAATATTTTCAGATATGGTTTTAAGAGCAAATGGAGATGTCACTCGATGTGTAATTACATCAGAAAGTCCAAATTTAGATGATACAGTCCTTGGAAATGTTTTTGAAGAAGGTGGAGTATTAAATGTATGGAAGAATGTTGAATTTGAACGCATAAGAGGATTTCACAATTCTGGTTCTTGCAATTCGTTGGATTATTGCAATTCTTGCGATTATTGGATTGAGACACTTGATATGAAAGAAGAAGTTACAGAAGACTTTTTAATTAGAGAGCCTAGTGCTTACACGAAATTTTATAATGTTCGTTCAAAATTAGATAATTGGCAAAGAAATAAGGTGTATGATCGCCAAGGATTAATTGTTGATTGTCTTCTCGATTAGTTATCAAAAGGTTTTTGAACTTTATTAATATTTATCTAATTAATTTAAATCTTCAATTAAACATTTGCAAGAGGGCACAATTTTATCTGAACTAACTTTAACTCTTCGATTAATCGCAGAATTCAATCCAATTAGACACCTATTTCCTATTATGACGTTCCCTCCTATGGAGGCACCGTCTGATATTGAACATAATAAACCTATGCTTGTATGATGAGCTATATTACAACCAGGTAGTATGATTGAACCTTCTCCAATAGAAACGAATGGACCAATATAAACATTGGGAGCGACAAATACCGAATGCTCTAATTTTGCACTTGTGCTAACAAAAGCAGAGTCTGATATGATGGCCTCAAAGGAAACTTTTAAAAAATATTTTTGAATATTTTCTTTCAATGATTTATATTCTAATTCCGATGATCTGGGATTTAGAATCGTAAAGTGAACGGGCTTAGCAATTTCTCTGTTAACTTTTCTTATTTTTATTGAATTAGAATCAAAGTCTTTTATTTGCTCCTTATTAATACTTAATTCATTCAATATAATATATATTATATCTTTACTAATTAGTGAATCTGAAAGTATAATTGCCAGATTGGGGTCACCTGTAATTAAAAGACTATTAGAATTTATTTCATCTTCATTAATGAATTTAATCTCTAAATTATTCTTACTTAAATTACTTCTTTCTTTAAGAACACTTATTACTGAAGCGTATGTTATACTTTCAAAATCATTAAAATCTTGAGTAGATAAACCTTTTTCCTCTATTAAACATTGAGCACGTTTGGTAATGTGCTTACCCATAAATTTATTCTTTTCACGGTCATTATACAAAGCTTCTGAAATTTCATTTTTTGTTAAAGTCTTTTCAGAAATAATTGCACATGTTTTTCCCACAGCGATCGATTCTTGATGTTGAACTAATGAATAAAAATATCCATCTTTTGGAGACTCAATAGTAAATAAAGCCTTAGTAGTTTCTATATCAATTATTTCTCCACCTTTTTTAACTTTTGTACCATCAGTGTGATAAATATGGGCAACTATAACCTCTGGATCATTGACATTTGTTTGCGGTACAGAAACTTTATCTATCATGATTGGTAATCTATAGATGTTATTATATCATTAATTGAAGGCAAGATTTCCTCTTCCCCACTTTCTGAGCATGGAATAATCGATGATTTGGAATTAACAAAAGTGAATTTTTTATTAGAGATTAGTGTAGGAAAATGTTCTATTAGCTTTGAGTGTAATGTCCTCATATAATCAGCATAATCAGTAGATTCTTGAAGGAATATGATTTGTTTTGCATTTGTTTTGGCAATATCTTGGAGAAGATAATTTGATATAGATGAAATATTTGTAGGAATAATTATTTCCCCTGATAATTCCAACTCAGAAAAGATGATTTTCAATGATGCAATTGCTAAAGATAGCATTCCACCATATGTAATGATTAGAAAATCAACAGGTAAGCCAGTCTTGATTGTTATTCTGGAAATAGGCCATTTACTTTGACTTTCAATACTCTCAAGAGTGAAGCCTTCTTTTTCAAGACTATTTTTAGTGTGTACCTTTCTACTATAATCTGATTTATTTTCTAGTAGTAAATACGTACCTTTGATTT
>CACILY010000011.1 GCA_902587615.1 uncultured Prochlorococcus sp. | reverse complement strand
TCCTTGGAAATTTGCCAGGCCTTTCTTCTCCGAGGTTTAGCAGCATGCTCAGAAATCGCTGTAACTTTTGCTTCTAATGATTTCAATCTTTCAGGATTCATAAATAATCTTTCGTAAAAACCCTGTCCCTCAAACATTACCGCTGATCAGTATAAGTTGCTCTTGAAAAGTCAACATTTTAGTAAGGCTTTGAGAATCAGGGTGATCCCAACCTAATAAATGCAATAACCCATGAGTCACTAACCAACGAAGTTCATATTGTAAGGAATGATTCTGTTCTCTAGCTTGCCTTTGAGCCATAGCAACAGATATAACGACATCACCTAATTCAACACAATCATCTTGAAGGGCAGGCATAATTTCATGGCATACAGGGAAAGAAAGTACATCTGTTTGTTCATTCTTCTGACGCCACTTCTTATTTAGTCCTCTAAGGGTTAAATCATTTGTGAAGTTCAAACCTATGCTAAAACAAGAGCTTTGGCGCACAATTGGAGGGCAATTCAAAGTGAAGTCTCCTTTTATAAATGATAACCAAGAAGCTAGATCCTTAGTCCAAAGCTCATCATTATTTAAATAATCAGCTTCATTCATATGAATATTTTTCTCTAGATCTGTAATTAAAAAACCTGAAAAGGAAAGGTCTATATGAAGCTCTATAGGGCCTAAAGTTAGTTTATTCATACTCATTTTATTGTGGCAGGTTCGGTCTAAGAGACCACGCAATCAAAACAATAAATCCTAAAAATCCAAATGCTGTCAATCCAAAATGCACCAAACTTTGGCTCCCTTTGCGTACCATATTTCTCATAGCAAGTTTTACAAAACTAGCTGGGGGGGCTGACTTATTCAAAGTTTTTTCAGGCATAGTTTCTTTAACCATTAATTATTACCCCTGAGGATGTTCCCTAGATTGCTCTAAAGCGTCTCTCAATAAAGCCTGGATGAATTGATCTATTTTCCCATTCATTACCCCTTCTACATCTGTAGTTTCTTGCGAGGTTCGCAAGTCTTTAACCATTTGATATGGATGGAAAACATAATTTCTTATTTGATTTCCCCAAGCTGCTTCCACGATGTCACCACGAATATCAGCTATCTCAGCAGCCCGTTGTTCTTGAGCGATGACCATTAATTTTGATTTCAAAAGTATCATTGCTTTTTCTTTATTTTGTAATTGTGAGCGCTCTTGAGTACAACGGACTGCTAAACCAGTCGGTATATGAACAATACGTACAGCAGTCTCTACCTTATTAACATTTTGTCCCCCAGCCCCACCTGATCGACTTGTGGTGATTTCCAAGTCTTTCTCAGGTAAATCTAATTCAACTTCTTCATCAAGTTTGGGCATAACCTCAACTCCTGCAAAACTAGTTTGCCTTTTTCCATTCGCATTAAAAGGTGAAATCCTAACTAATCGATGTGTCCCCTTTTCATTTTGAAGATATCCATAAGCATATCTACCTTCAATCTCAATCGTAGCGCTTTTTATACCAGCCTCTTCACCTTCTGAGAGTTCACTTACTGTCACTTTCATTCCTTGATCATCGGCCCATCTTGTATACATTCTTAAAAGCATTTGAGCCCAATCCTGCGCATCAGTGCCTCCTGCTCCAGCGTTAATTGACAAGACTGCACCTTCTTTGTCATAGGAACCACTTAATAAACGCTCCAGCTCCCAGCGATCAAGTTCTAATTTCAGTTTATCCAGACCAAGCTTTGCCTCAAACATCATCTCCTCATCTGGTTCAATCTCACACAGTTCTATAGAAGCCTTTGCATCTTCTATGGCTATACCCCATTCTTCTAATTGCCTTAATTCTGCCTTTACTTCATCAAGCGCTCGCATTTTTTTTTGAGCATGCTGCTGGTCATTCCAAAAATCAGGTTGAGCTACTAGTGCTTCAAGGTTTTTCTGGGTTGCTTGGAGAGCCGGAACGTCAAAGACAGTCCTGAGCATTGCCCAGGCGCTTAGTAAGTAGAGAAAGATCTCGTTTGAATTCAGTTAGATCTAGCAAGAGAGATAATGGACTGCATATATTCAAAGCTATCAGGGGAGCATACCTGAATAAAATCATCATTAATTGAACACAACCTAATGGCAAAAGTTGAAATCTACACTTGGCAATACTGCCCGTTCTGTATTCGGGCTAAAAGCCTTTTGAAAAAGAAAGGTGTGGACTATATGGAGTATCAAATTGATGGGAATCAAGAAGCGCGATCATCCATGACTGAAAGAGCCAATGGCAGAACAACTGTGCCTCAAATTTTCATTGATAATAGAGGTATAGGAGGTTGTGATGAGCTTTATGCATTGGAGCAATCTCAACAATTAGATCCATTACTAAATACATCGGACTAAGCCAATGAAACATCTTTTCGTTTTAGATCCCATCAATCAAATCAACCCAGCCAAAGATTCATCAGCTGCGTTGATCCAAGCAGCTGATAGAGCTTCCATAGAAGTATGGATATGTACACCATCGGACTTGCAAGCAAGAGGAGATACTGCATGGGTTGTTTCAAGGCGTATTAACCCAGATCCTTGGCTAAACATACAACAATCTATCAGTCTTCCATTATCGAAATTTAATTGCATTTGGATGCGCAAGGATCCTCCTGTTGACGAAGCCTTTTTATATGCCACACATTTACTCGAAGTAGCTGAACGAGATGGTGTCTTAGTCCTAAACAAACCTGCTTCTTTAAGAGCTTGGAATGAAAAGCTTGGAGCACTTCGTTTTAGTAACTTAATGGCTCCAACTCTTGTAGCTAGCAGAGTTTCAGAACTCACATCATTTGCCAGAGAACAAGGTGAAGTTGTATTAAAACCGCTAGGAGGTAAAGGAGGGCAAGGTGTTATTCGCATTGCTAAAGCTGCTCCTGGATTAGAAGCTTTACTCGAATTAATAACCTCTCAAGAACAAATGCCTGTAATGATGCAAAAGTTTCTTCCTGAAGTAATAGATGGAGATAAGCGCATCTTGTTAGTTCATGGGCAACCATTGGGAGCTATAAATCGTCGTCCTAAAGCCGGAGACTTTAGAAGTAATCTTGCTTTAGGAGGACAAGCAGAGGTTACTCATCTAACACCGCGTGAAAAAGAGATATGCAACGAACTAGAGCCTTCTTTACAGAAAGAAGGCCTATTTTTTGTTGGAATAGATGTAATTGGTGGCATGTTAAGTGAAATAAATGTAACCAGTCCTACAGGAATACGGGAGGTAGAAAGCCTAATGTCTATTCCCTTAGCTGATCAAGTAATAGAACGTCTATTAAAAACCTTTGATTGAGAATTGAATTGACCTAAAGTCAATTGATCTGCAAGTATGGCTAATTTTAAATTTACTTCTTCTAACTCTCCTTCGATAGTAGAACCTCTTACCAAGCCTGCTCCTGCAATTAAGTCAAGTTTATTTCCCTTTGTATAACCACATCTAATCGCCACACGAAACTCTGCATTACCAAAGTTATCTATCCAACCAATAGGTGCGGCGTATCCACCACGATCAAAAGGTTCTAAAGCTCTTAACCAATTCAAAGCTTTTCTTTGAGGGTGACCAGATACAGCAGGGGTGGGATGCAAGCCCTCGATTAAACTCATAGGCAATTGATTTCGAGCAACTGCAGAGATTGAGGTATGTAAATGCAATAAATGTCCTTGTTTAGCTATTTGAGGTCTTTTATTAAAAGTAGGTTCTAAACCTTGAGCAACTAATTGAGTAACAATTGCAGAAACAACAAGGTCATGCTCTCTTAAATTCTTATCCGACCTTAATAAATCCTCTCCATCTTCATCTTTATTGGCAGTACCAGCAAGTGCATCAACTCGAATATTCTGACCCTTAAAACTTAAAAGTCTTTCAGGAGAAGCACCAAAAAATGCTTCATGTTTATTTGTTTGCCAAAGGAAGCGGCAACTAGATGCTTGTTGATATCTTAAGCGAGAAAGAATTAAAACAGGATCCAAGCTTTTATTTAGAACTATTGGCTGTTTAACTGCAAGAACTAACTTATTAAGTTCACCACTATTCACAAGTTCTATACCTTTTGACAGAGCTGATTTATAGCAATCCTGCGAACTCTGAGATGTAGAAATAATAGATAATTGATCAATAGATGAATAATCTATTATTTTTTCTTGAGCTAAAGCTTTAATTAGTTTTTCATTCATCAACCACAACTGCTCTGCTATCTCTCTTGCATCTGATTCATTATTAATCACACCATTTAATCGAAGCCAAGTCTCCGATTTTTGATTTGATAATTGCCATCTTGGTAAAACAGCTTGTACAGCTGGCTGTTCGCCTAATGCTGCATCTCTTTGAGTTATTTGCTCAAAGAATGAAAATGCGAGCAATATTTTTGGGAAAGAATGAATTGGAGCTTCTGGAGTTGCATCAATTAACTGCCCAAAAGTCTCATCGCAAAATCTTTGTGCCACATCAAATCGTTGAGATCCAACTAAATCAAGATGCTGACATTGCCCTGCCGCTGCAAAACAAATACTAGGTTTCCGATCCCAAAGGAAGCTAAATTGTTGATTCTGAATCAGTAGAGGTAATTGACTTAAAGGATCAACATCTTTTAGAGGGATGGCCATACTCAAGACAAATTCATCCGCCGTCCTCTGACGCCAGCATCTTCTTGATGCAGCCAAAATCTGACTAAAAATTGAGCCACCATCATTCATAAGAAATTAGGCGATAATTACAAAGCCTGATCAAATGTATAAACCGTCACCAAGGATAAAGGAAACTGATTTCATGCAAAACAAAGAAATTATTAATTCAATAAAGCGTCAAGATGCTCACCGCAAGAAATTGTGGAAAGCAGCCATTAAATGGCCTCTTTACTCGGTAGCAATTATGCCCGTTTTGTTAGCTGCAGGATGGAATATATCAATAGGAAGCATGGTGCGCTGGGACCAACTAATTGGCTTCCTTCTCGCTTCAATATTGCTTTTAATCTGGGAAAATCTGACTAATGATCTTTTTGATTCCGAAACCGGCGTAGATGAATTCAAATTCCATTCTGTTGTTACTTTGCTTGGTGAAAGAAAAATTGTAAAAAACTTAGCGTATATTTCACTATCTCTTGGCTTATTACTCATCTTCTTACTGGCATCAAGAAGCCACCCTGCAGTGTTTTTAATAGTTTTAGGTAGTTGTTCTCTTGGATATCTCTATCAAGGGCCTCCTTTCCGTTTAGGGTATAACGGGCTTGGAGAGCCTCTATGCTGGCTAGCTTTTGGACCTTTAGGCACTACAGCTGCAATTTTGGTGATTTCAGTAACTAGTGAACTTAATCAAGAGATTCCGTGGTCAACTGCAATGCTTATTGGATCTGGGCCAGCACTTGCAACAACTTTAGTATTATTTTGTTCTCATTTTCACCAAGTTGTTCAAGATGCTTTTCATGGCAAAAAGACACCATTAGTGCGCTTAGGAACTCTTAGAGCCTCTAATCTTGTCCCATGGATAATCACTCTAATACTACTTTTGGAATGGGGGCCTGTAATCAGAAGAGACTTACCCATTAGTGCTTTATTCGGAGCTATTGGAATCCCTTCAGCAATTTCTTTAATTCGTTTACTAAAAAAACACCACAATCAACCTGAGCTGATTAGTGAGTGCAAATTTTTAGCATTACGTTTTCAAACTCTCAATGGCTTAGGACTAAGTATAGGCCTAGCGATTGCACCTGGTTTAGGAATTCATACTCCATATTAATAAGATATAAATGTCTCTAAAACTAGAAAGAAAGTCATTTTCCTTTCAATTACTTAAGTCATTAAAAACTTCAAAAGATCTTTTAAAAGAAAAGAAAGGATGGCTAATTAAAGTTAGCGATAGTGAAGGTGCTTGTGGATGGGGAGAAATTGCTCCTATTGACCCTGATGAAATGAAACGTTGTGACAATATCTTAAAAACTATAGCAACCAAAACAAGTCGAGAAACATTAGAAAAGAAAACAATAATGGGTCCTGGTTCATTAAGTTTTGGGATTGGGTGCGCACTAGCTGAGTTAGACAACTTAATTGGAATAAACGGAGAAGGAAAGTGGCTAAAATCTCCTTTATCTGCTGTTCTATTACCGAATAACAACTCTTTGCTAGATCAATTAGATCTCTACATAGAAAACTCAATACAGAAGAACGAAGAGCTTACAGTAAAATGGAAAGTCGCCGTAGAACCGCATCTTGTCGAACAAAAACTACTAGAAAAAATTCTTGAGAAATTACCAATTAATTCTCATCTTAGAATTGATGCAAATGCTGGTTGGGGTCGCCGAGAAGCTCAAGATTGGATTCAATTTTTAGGTCAAGATCCACGGTTAGAATGGTTTGAGCAACCACTAGCAATAGAAGATATTGACGGTTTAGTTCAATTATCAAAACATGCCCCAATTGCACTTGATGAATCTTTAATGATTGATCCGTCATTAAAAGATAAATGGCTAAGCTGGCAAGTTAGGCATCCGAGTTTAGAGGGTGATCCCAGGGCATTGCTACAAGAATTTCAAAATGGCAAAAGCTTTATAGCCATAAGCACAGCTTTTGAAACTGGCATTGGTTTGCGATGGATTCATCATTTTGCAGCATTGCAACAAAAAAGTCCTACACCCACTGCACCTGGACTGGCTCCAGGATGGTGTCCTAAGAGTTCTCTGTTCAGTAATAAACCTGAAGTAGTATGGGAAGCTGCATGAATAAACTGATATCACTAGAGTGCAATTCATCTAATGTTCTTGAATGTTCTCAAAGACTTGTCAATGCAATAGAAAAAAACCGTTGGGTCGAATTATTACCTCATTCAGGAGACAGAGTACAAATCCCTGAAAACCTTCTTCCAAAAGGACCAGGTATAATTATCTCAAGTGGAGGCAGTACAGGTAGGTCTCATCAATGTCTACAACCATGTGAAAATCTTAAACAATCAGCATTAGCTACTGCAATCTTATTAAATGAAGAAGGTATAAATCCTAAAAACTGTTTTATTTTCAATAGTCTTCCTATTAATCATGTTAGTGGATTAATGGGATGGTGGCGAAGTAGAGATTGGAATGCAAAGCACCAATGGCTACATCCAGAGCTAATGCGTAATCCACCTGACTTAGAAAAATTTTGTGAACCATTACTCACAAAAAATAAATATCAATTCATCACTTCATTAGTTCCAACGCAACTAAAACGTTTGCTTAATCATTCTGCTGGAATTAGATGGCTACAATCAATGACCTTAATTTGGATAGGAGGAGCTCCTCTATCTGAAGAATTAGCAACTATCGCAAGAAAAAAAGAAATACCTTTAGCGCCCTGTTATGGATCAAGTGAAACAATGGCTATGGTTACAGCATTAATGCCCAGTGATTTTCTGAGAGGGGAAGCAAATTGTGGCTATCCTTTGATGGATGTTGAGATCAGAGTCAAGACAAACAACATTTTAGAGATACGTACTCCTAGGTTGGCTGTTGCCATTTGGGATGAAAAAAACCTAAACGTGCTAGAGCAAAAAGAAGGGTGGTGGAGCAGTTCAGACTTAGCAGAATTAACACCTAAAAAAGATGGGCGATCACGCCTAAAAATAAATGGTCGAGTTGATACAGCAATTCACTCAGGTGGAGAAACGATTTTCCCAGAAAGGATACAAGAGAGATTAATACAATCCGCTAAAATAGCCCATATTCCAATCCAATTAATTTTAGTACTTCCGGTCTCAGATGCAGAGTGGGGGAAAAGAATAGTCGTGCTCGTTCGATTACCAAAATACTTAAAAAAAGAGAGGGTTAAAAAAATCTTTCTGGACTTAAGCGACCTCACAAAGTCATGGAATAAAGCTGAAAAACCTTTTTCTTGGTATGAATGCAAAGAACTTGCCATGAACAACAATGGAAAATGGGAGAATAAGAAATGGGGTTTATGGTTAAAAGGGCAAAAACCAATCCTCTAAACAGGTTTAATTCCTAATTTCACAGAAGAAGCTTCTAACCAAAGATCAATTTGTTCTGGCAAAACACAACGAGATCTTGAATCAGCATTAATAGCTAAATGTCGAAGTAAGCATCTAGCTACATCAGTATTTTGTCGTTTAAACCTTATCTCTATCTCAAAACTCCCTAGATCAATTTTTTTAGGGAATAGTTGAACAATTAATTCATCACCTGTTTCTATGGGTAGGAAGAAATTTGCTTCACAATGAACTATTGGCAAGGCAACTGAAATTTGTTCTTGGTTATTAGCAGAGTAAACAGGGAAAATATTTTTAGCTGGTATTCCATATGATTCAAGACTTTGTTCCCACGCCTCATGTGACCATCTAAACAACTGATAAAAATGCATTACACCCGCCGCATCCGTATCACCAAAACGTGCTGTTCGTTTTAAGAGAAGCCAAGACTCGGAATTTATAGGCGTCAAGAGAGTTAACGATCTACTGAACCCATGATGACGTCTATAGACCCTAATATGGCCATAATATCCGCAACCTTTGTCCCCTTAAGAATATGTGGGAGAATTTGCAAATTATTCGAATCAGCTGCTCTTATCTTAAATCGCCAAGGTGTGACATCATTGTTGCCTTGAATAAAGACTCCTATCTCTCCTTTACCTGACTCTAATCTCGTATAAAGCTCTCCATTTGGAATTTTGAATGTTGGCGCAACTTTTTTAGCTACATACTGATAGTCAAAGCCTGTATATGGACTTCCTTTACCATCAACCATGCGTTTTGCTTCAAGATTCTCTGTAGGTCCCCCAGGGATCATTTCACAAGCTTGGCGCAGAATTTTCAAAGATTGTCTCATCTCTTCTATTCGAACACGGTAACGTGCATAGCAATCACCTTCTTTTTCCCAGGCCACATTCCACTCAAAGTCGTCATAACACTCATAATGATCAACTTTACGTAAATCCCATTCAACTCCAGCAGCTCTCAACATAGGTCCTGAAAGACTCCAATTAATAGCTTGATCTCGTGTAATTGCACCTAAACCTTCTATACGACGCAGAAAGATAGGGTTCTTAGTGATTAATTTTTCATATTCATCAATTTTAGGGCCAAACCAATCACAAAAATCCTGACATTTTTCCAGCCATCCCCATGGCAAATCGCAAGCAACACCACCTATTCGAAAATAATTATTATTTATAAGTCTTTGACCTGTTGCAGCTTCCCAAAGGTCATATATCATTTCTCTCTCTCTAAAAATATAGAAAAAAGGCGTTTGAGCTCCCACATCTGCTAAAAAGGGCCCCAACCATAGAAGATGATTAGCGATACGATTTAGTTCAAGCATCAATACCCTTATATAGCTAGCCCTCTTTGGAACAGAAATATTTGCTAATTTCTCTGGAGCATTTACAACTATCGCTTCATAAAACATTCCGGCGGCATAATCCATCCGACTGACGTAAGGAACAAACATCACATTTGTTCGATTCTCAGCGATTTTTTCCATCCCACGGTGTAAATAACCAATTACTGGCTCACAGTCCACCACATCTTCACCATCAAGTGTTACTACTAAACGCAACACACCATGCATCGAAGGATGATGAGGGCCAAAGTTGACCACCATAGGCTCCGTACGCGTTTCCAATTGCGTCATTGGGCCATAAGTTCAGGGCAATGATGAAATTTTAGTCATTAGTTATGCAAGACGGACATCCTCTTCACGCTTTCAACTTCAAGCACATACCTGTGCTTAGTCAAGATATATTGGCTTCTCTAGATGAGGTACCAAAAAACCTTTTAGAAGAAGGCTTAATGATTGATGCAACTATCGGTGGTGGTGGCCATGCAGCGTTGGTACTTAAAAAATATCCAAAATTGCAAATTATTGGAATAGATCAAGATCCAAATGCAAGAAAAGCAGCATCTAAAAATCTCTGTAAATACGAGAAAAGAGTAAAAATTATTGATAAAAACTTTGCTGACTTCATTCCTGAAAAAAAAGTAATCATGGTATTAGCAGATCTAGGTGTTAGCAGTCATCAATTAGAAGAAGCGTCTAGAGGTTTTAGTTTCAAAACAGATGGTCCAATAGATATGAGAATGAATCCAAACCAAATAACAAAGGCTTCAGATTTAATTATTCAACTAAATGAAAAAGAGCTTGCAGATATGATTTATCAGTATGGAGAAGAAAGGCTTTCCAGGAAAATAGCACACAGAATTAAAACCGATCTATCAGAGAAAGGTCCATATTCGAGTACAAAAGATTTAGCATTTGCTATATCAGGATGTTATCCACCAAAACTAAGGTACAGTCGTATTCACCCTGCCACGAGAACATTTCAGGCTCTTAGAATCGCTGTCAATAATGAATTAGAGGTCTTGGATAAACTTCTCGAGAAGGCTCCAGATTGGTTACACAGTAGCGGTATATTTTGCATTATTAGTTTTCACTCTCTTGAAGATAGAAAAGTTAAGCAAGCCTTTTCATCAGATGGGCGTCTGATACGAGTCACTAAGAAGCCAATACAAGCTAATACAGAAGAAGTATTAAATAATCCTAGAAGTCGAAGTGCAAAATTACGTATAGCTAAACGCTTATAAAGTTATCGTCTTAATGTCTCAACAACTCGAGCAATTATATCAATTGCTTGTATAACCTCATTTATATTAGTTTGTCTTCCAATACTTAATCTTAAGGAAGCCTCTGCTTCCTTAAATGTTCTACCAATAGCAATTAAAACATGAGATGGAGAACCATTGCTACACGCAGAACCACTACTGCAAATTAAAGAAGAACGTAAAGATCTATGTAATTGATTTCCTTGAACACCTTTAATAGTTATATTTAAATTATTAGGAAGACGTTTTTGCATAGATCCATTAATTAATATATTAGGTATCTGTTCTTGAAGACCACTTAGAAGACTATCTCTCAAAGCTTTTATTTTTATATTACGAATATTTATATCTTGATTTGCAATTTCCGAGGCTTTAGAAAAACCAATAATTAAAGGTACTGGAAGAGTTCCTGGCCTAAGTCCATTCTCTTGACCTCCTCCCCATTGCAAAGGAGTAATAGGCACATGTTCTGAAAGGATTAACGCACCAACACCTTTAGGTCCATAGATTTTATGTGAGCTTAAGCTTAATAAATGTATCCCTAATTTATCAATGTCAATTGGCATATAACCAAACCCTTGAGAGGCATCGCTATGGAAAATTATTCCATGTTCTTTGCATAAAGATGCAATCTCTTCTAACGGCTGAATTACACCAATCTCATTATTAGCCATCATGATACTAATTAGAAAAGTATCAGCTTGAATAGAATCTTTCACACTCTCAATTGAAATTATTCCTTCTGAATCTGTTGTTAATTCTGTAAGTCTGAATCCTTCATTGACCAATTGTCTACATGGATCAATTACCGAATGATGTTCAGTTTTTAAAGTAATTAAATGCCCAGGAGATCTATTCTTAATTAAATGAGCCCTTGCGCAACCAATTAAAGCTAGGTTATTTGCTTCAGTTGCACCACTAGTGAAAATGATTCTTTGTGGGTTAATTTTCAAACATGATGCAAAATTTTCTCTTGCTAGATTTACTGCAGCAGAAGCATTTAATCCAAAACGATTTTGACGGCTTGATGGATTACCCCAAAAGTCACTCCAATAAGGAATCATGGCATCAATCACTTCCGTCGCACATGGTGAAGTGGACTGATAATCAAAAACCAAAGGTAAATCCTGCATTGAATTACTCGGAAAATTGATTAGACCTTGAATATCCTGAGGGATATTGATCGAAGATTTTTAAAACTCTCATTCCATTTTTATGATTGAAACTAATCCATCAAAAACTGAAATGGTTCCCACCCAAAAGGTTTTACTTGTTGATGATGAGCCAGGTCTTAGAACAGCAATCCAAACCTATCTCAAAGATGAAGGTTTTGATGTCATTACTGCCGTTGATGGAGAAGAAGGATGGGAAAAAGCTCAACAAATAATGCCAGATTTAATCATCAGTGATGTGATGATGCCTAGATGTGATGGCTATGCACTGCTTAAACGCGTCCGTGAGGACGAGCGACTAGGTGGAACACCTGTAATATTCCTAACTGCTAAAGGTATGACAATAGACCGTACTCAAGGATATTTAGCAGGGGTAGATGATTATATTCCTAAACCATTTGATCCTGATGAGTTAGTTGCTCGAGTGAAGAATGTATTACAACGACAAGAAAGATTATTAAAAGAGGCCGCAAGATTTGCAGATACTGATGTTGGACAAATGGCAAGACAAATCACAGAGATCAAATCAATGCTTACTCAAGGAGATGCAAATCAAGGAAATAAAGATGCATTACTCCCTAATTTCACACCAAGGGAAGCTAGTGTTCTTCAGCTAGTAGCAGAAGGGTTAATGAATAAAGAAATTGCAAGAAAATTAGAAACTTCCATTAGAAATGTCGAAAAATATGTAAGTAGATTATTTATTAAAACAGGTACATCTAGTAGAACTGAATTAGTTCGCTATGCATTAGAGAATAATCTAGTTATTTAATTTTAAATAATAAATCAAATTAATCATAACTAACTTTTCTAAATTCAATCAATTTTGAAAAATAGAATGGAGCTTGGTTTAACTTACTCCTGACAATTTCAAAACCACATTTTTTAGCAGCCATGACAATGCCTTTTTCCCGCAAGGTATAAGCCCTTGTAGTTTTACTTGGGCCAGGAAATAATTGACCTATTTTTTTCAATAAAGCTAAAAATGGAGTATATGGAGCGAAACTAACTATCAACCTCTCTTCCGTCAAACCACATAGATGGCTAACCATTTCTTCAGCAGCTTTTTGTGGGTAATGAATAAAGACATCTAAACAAACAACGGTATGAAAAGATCCATTCAAACTTTCCAAGTCAGAAACATTAAATTTAAATTTGTTCAGATCAAATCCTGCATCCGTTGCCCTCCTTTGAGTTTCTTTAATCATTGATTCTGAAATATCACTTGCAAAAATAGATTTCACTCCATATGAGGCTAATGGCAAGGAAAAACTTCCAACTCCACAGCCTGCATCACAAAAACTTATTTCATTAAGATCCCCTGATTCTTTAATCCAATTCAAAACATCATTGACTGTCCTTTGATGACCAATTCGAATATTGCGTTGTACTTGATTAACTTCATTACTCTCACTATAAATACGATTCCATCTTTCAAACCCCATACCATTGAAATAACTAGCTACTTCTTCCTTCTCAGCCTGCTTCTCTTCATGGAGCTGATCAATAGTCATTGGATCGAAAATCAATTACTGGAAACGGATCTTAAACAGTTATCGGTCAAATAACCTCATCTGGTAACTAGTGCAGAAATAAAAGAGTGTCATCATTATTAATACAGACCTTCTTATAAATAAACGTGTCTTTAAAAGTTGTTGATCAGTCGCCAGTAATAGCAGTGGTAATGGGGAGCGACTCAGACTTGGCAATCCTGCAACCAGGAATCAAAATTTTGGAAGAATTTAATATTCAATTAGAAGTTCGGATCCTTTCAGCGCATAGAACACCATTAGAAATGATCAACTTTGCGGAAGGTGCAGAAAAAAAGGGCATAGATGTAATCATTGCAGGAGCAGGAGGGGCTGCTCATCTCCCAGGGATGATTGCATCTCTGACAACAATTCCAGTAATTGGAGTCCCAATAAAAAGTAAAGCTTTATCTGGAGTGGACTCAATGCACTCAATTTTACAAATGCCTTCGGGTATTCCAGTTGCAACTGTTGCTATAGATGGAGGACTTAATGCAGGGTTATTAGCAGCGCAAATAATAGGAATATCTGATGCCAAGATAAAGGAAGAAATATCAAACTATCGTAGTCAAATTCATAAAGAAGTAATTAAAAAAGATAATCTATTAAAACAAATAGGAACTGAAGTCTATCTAAATAGAATGTAGTTACAAGGATCCTTCTACATCAGAAGGGATTAATTTTAGTTCGATAAGTTTAGATATAACTTTGTGCACTGATTCTTCTAAATTTTCCATTCCAGTCTCAACCTTAAGCTCAGGAGATAAAGGTTCTTCATATGGACTAGATATGCCTGTAAAATCTTTAATAGCTCCTTCCCTAGCCTTTGCATAAAGGCCTTTCGTATCACGCTCTTCACAAATCTTTAAATCTGCAGCACAATAAACTTCTAAAAAATCTCCCTCTTCCACCAATTCTCTTGCCTTATTTCTATCAGCTCTAAATGGAGAAACAAAAGCCGTTAAGACAATTATTCCTGCATCTAAAAAAAGTTTAGCGACTTCACTTATACGACGAATATTTTCTTCTCGATCATCATCTGAAAAACCTAAGTCTTTACATAATCCATGACGAATATTATCTCCATCTAAAAGATATGTTGATAGCCCTTTTCTAAATAAAACATTATTTACTGCATTAGCTAAGGTACTTTTACCTGAACCAGATAACCCTGTAAACCAAATAATTGCACTTCGATGTCCTCTTTGGTTTGATCTGCTTGCGCGATTTACAGAAGCTTCATGCCAAACAATATTTTTTTCTTTAGAAAAGTTGTTACTTTTAGGAGTTTC
The DNA here is from genome assembly GCA_902587615.1 of uncultured Prochlorococcus sp. Classification (GTDB taxonomy): domain Bacteria; phylum Cyanobacteriota; class Cyanobacteriia; order PCC-6307; family Cyanobiaceae; genus AG-402-N21. The sequence continues at coordinate 20,951 of CACILY010000011.1, read as the reverse complement.
TGGCATTAATTCAAATTTGATCTATTAACCATTGTCCATCTCAAAGCACCTCATCCTCCAGATTGCTTTGGTCTATAACCTTTATTTTCTAAAAATTTCAAAATAGTCTGGACATGATCTCCCTGAATCTCAAAAATCCCTTGTTTGGTAGTTCCACCAGACCCACAATGCATTTTAAGATTTTTCAAAAATTGCCGAGAATCATTAACAGGTATTTTTACTCCAGTAATAATTGTCACTATTTTCCCTGCTTTCCCATTCTTTGTTCTGCAGACAAGAACTTTTTGTAAGTGTTTAGGAGGAGTATTTGATAAATGAACAGATTCAAGTTGTGATGAAGAATCATCAAATTCACGCCAACTTCCTTTAGGCATTCAAATAGTTCTTAATCTGGTATATATCTTCCTTCATTGAATTTCAGTTGAAAGGCACTAACACCCCATCTCCTCAAAAAGATATTAGCCTCGCACTAACTTCGAGGCCCTCAAATAAAGGGCGTTTTGGAAAGTATGGAGGCCAATATGTACCTGAAACCCTTATGCCTGCTTTGGCTGAACTAGAAAAGGCAGCTGAAGCAGCCTGGAAAGACGACAACTTCATTAATGAGTTAAATCATTTATTACATTCTTACGTCGGAAGAGAAACACCCTTGTATGAAGCTGAGCGCTTATCCAAGCATTATCAAAATTCGCAGAGAGAGGTAAGAATCTGGCTTAAACGGGAAGATCTAAATCACACTGGAGCACACAAAATCAATAATGCACTAGGTCAAGCTCTATTAGCTAGAAGAATGGGAAAAAAAAGGATTATTGCCGAAACTGGGGCTGGTCAACACGGTGTTGCCACAGCAACAGTTTGTGCGCGCTTTGGGATTGAATGTGTGATCTATATGGGACAAGAAGATATGCGCAGACAATCTTTAAATGTATTTAGAATGAAGTTACTTGGTGCAAAAGTCGAACCTGTCACCAGTGGAACAGCCACATTAAAAGACGCTACAAGCGAAGCCATTAGAGATTGGGTTACCAATGTGGAAAATACTCATTACATTCTTGGGTCCGTAGCAGGACCTCACCCTTATCCAATGTTGGTAAGAGATTTTCATGCAGTCATTGGGAACGAAGCAAAGAAACAATGCATGAATGCATTTGGTCACTTACCAGACGTTCTACTTGCATGTGTTGGAGGAGGATCTAATGCAATGGGTTTATTTCATCCCTTTGTTGAAGATACTTCAGTAAGAATGATTGGAGTAGAAGCAGCTGGCGATGGTATAGCCACAGGGCGTCATGCAGCAACAATTACCGAAGGTCGTATTGGAGTATTGCATGGAGCCATGAGTCTTTTACTACAAGATCAAGAAGGACAAGTTCAAGAAGCTCATTCCATTAGTGCAGGACTTGATTATCCTGGCGTAGGACCAGAACATAGTTACCTAGCAGAACTAGGTCGTGCTGAATATGCTGCAGTTACAGATCATGAGGCTTTAAAAGCTCTTAAATTAGTTAGTGAATTAGAAGGAATTATTCCTGCCTTAGAAACAGCACATGCTTTTGCTTATCTTGAGACTCTTTGCCCTAGTCTGAAATCGGACACAGAAATAGTTATTAATTGCTCAGGAAGAGGTGATAAAGATGTAAATACTGTTGCTGAAAAATTAAGTAATGAATTATCTTCATAAAAGATTTATTTAAGAGTCAATATCTTGCAATAGAAGGATCAATTTTGACACTCCATGCATCAATACCTCCAGAAAGATTCCATACTTCCTTTACAATAGATTGTTCCAATAACCAAATACCAAAATTCCAACTTCTAATTCCAGAATGACATATGACTACTACATTATTGGCCTGAGATAATTTACTATCCAAAGTATCGATCCATTCAATAGATTTACTTAAAGGCAAATGGAGGACCTCAAAAGGAAAAGATGCTATTTCTAATTCCTGATCCTCCCTAACATCAATTAATAAAGTACTGATAGAATCATCATGAAGCCATTCATCTAATTCATTAGCAGATAATTGTAATGGTAGAATTTTATTCATTGATGAGCTAAGAAAATAAGTAATATAGAGCGAGAATAAGAATTAAAAGGTCAACACTATAAATAATTTATCATGATGGAGATTCATAGAATAGTTCTTATGTCATTAAGAATCTATATCAGGTAAAATCATGCTGAATGGATGTTATTAGAATCTAATCTAATGTGCACAAACAAAATTAATAAAAGAATTTTGATTTTTGACTAATTGCCTAAGGTGATCAAGCTTTATTTTGCGGCAAAACAGCTTCAAAGAGAATTAAGCTATATAGACTATCTAAAAAATTGGATTTGAGACAAAGATTCAAAAGGTAAGCTAATTATCTTACGAAACTAGACTCATTTTTTTATACAACCAGGAATACAATGGAAGCTATATCTGTAGAAACGAATGAAGGAGGAGAAAAAATAGAAAACTCCAAACAAGTTGAGAATATTCCTTTGAGGCCAGGTCTTGAGGGAGTACCAGTTACTCAATCTTCTATATGCGATATAGATGGGAACAAAGGAATTTTGCAATATCGCGGCTACCCAATATCCGAACTATCAGCCAATAGCAGCTTCCTAGAAACAACCTATCTACTCATTTGGGGTGAATTACCAAATTCACAACAACTTCACGATTTCCAAGAAGAAGTTCAAATGCATCGCAGATTAAGTTTTCGAATAATAGATATGTTGAAATGTTTCCCAGAATCAGGGCATCCAATGGATGCATTGCAATCAAGTGCGGCATCACTGGGTTTGTTTTACTCAAAAAGAGTTATTGATAACCCTCAATACATTTACGATTCAGTAATAAGGCTGATTGCCAAAATCCCCACAATGGTTGCCGCCTTTGAGCTTATTAGAAAAGGACATGATCCAATTCGACCTAGAGATGATCTGGAATATGCTTCAAATTTCCTTTATATGTTGACAGAAAAAGAGCCCGATCCTCTGGCAGCAAGAGTTTTTGATAAGTGTTTAATTTTGCATGCTGAGCACAGTCTGAATGCAAGTACTTTCAGTGCGAGAGTTACAGCCAGTACTCTTACAGATCCATATGCAGTTATTGCCTCTGCCGTAGGTACGCTTGGAGGTCCTCTTCATGGAGGAGCAAATGAAGATGTAATTGCAATGCTTGAAGAGATAGGTACTCCAGAAAATGCTGGAAATTATTTAGACAATGCGATCAAAAGAAAAAGCAAGATAATGGGATTTGGACATCGAGAATATAGGGTTAAAGATCCTCGTGCATGTGTATTACAAAAGTTTGCCGAAGAACTTTTTGCAAAATTTGGGAAAGATGAAATGTATGAGATAGCCAAAAGGCTTGAAGAGGAAGCCATAAACCGTCTAGGGCCAAAAGGAATTTATCCGAATGTTGATTTTTATTCAGGACTTGTTTATAGGAAGCTTGGCATTTCACGAGATCTTTTTACTCCTATTTTTGCAATTTCAAGAGTGGCGGGCTGGCTCGCTCATTGGAGGGAACAACTTAGTGCAAATAGAATTTTCAGACCCACACAAATTTATACAGGCAAGAAGATTAGAGAATGGGAACCTTTAGAAGGCAGATGAGAACATTAGGAATAATTAAATCTTAGTACGCAGAAATTCTCGCTAATCTACTAACAGCTTTACCGACAATGGTGAATTCAGGGCTAGATATCGAGTTGAGCTTTAACCAGGCCATGAAAGGTTTTGGTATCTCGCCTGAAATAGCTCATCTTTTATGGTTACCCCTTCCAATGCTGCTTGTACTAATAGCAGCAGTAATTGGTGTTCTTGTAACTGTTTGGTTAGAGAGAAAAGTTTCAGCAGCTGCACAACAGCGCATAGGTCCCGAATATGCAGGTGCTTTAGGAATTCTTCAACCTATGGCAGATGGCTTAAAGTTACTTGTTAAAGAAGATATTATTCCTGCAAGAGCAGATAGCCTCCTATTCACTCTAGGTCCAATATTAGTTTTAGTACCTGTAATACTTTCTTGGTTAATTGTTCCTTTCGGTCAGAATTTGCTTATTAGCAATGTTGGCATAGGTATTTTCCTTTGGATAGCTCTTAGCAGTATTCAACCAATTGGACTATTAATGAGTGGATATGCATCAAATAATAAATATTCCCTTTTAGGAGGTCTACGAGCAGCAGCTCAATCAATTAGTTACGAAATACCTCTTGCCTTATCAGTACTAGCAATAGTCCTAATGACCAATTCACTTAGTACTGTTGATATTGTTCAACAACAAAATGGACTAGGTGTAATTAGTTGGAATATCTGGAGACAACCAGTAGGTTTTTTAATCTTTTGGATCTGCGCTCTAGCTGAATGCGAAAGATTGCCTTTCGATCTCCCGGAAGCAGAAGAGGAGCTAGTCGCAGGATATCAAACAGAATATGCAGGAATGAAATTCGCTCTTTTTTATCTGGGAAGTTATATCAATCTGGTCCTTTCAGCTCTTTTGGTTTCTGTTCTCTATCTAGGAGGATGGGGATTTCCTATACCTGTGGAATGGCTGGCAAGTTGGTTACATCAACCAATTCATTCTCCAATAATTGAAATATTGACCGGTTCAATAGGAATAATAATGACAATCTTAAAAGCTTATCTTCTAGTTTTCTTTGCAATACTGCTTAGATGGACAACTCCTAGGGTTCGCATAGATCAACTTCTTGATCTTGGGTGGAAGTTTTTATTACCTATTTCTTTAGTAAACCTTCTAGTTACAGCTTCCTTAAAACTGGCATTCCCCTTAGCCTTTGGGGGATAAAAGAATTATTTATTATAAGTAATTTTACTCACAAATCATTGAAAAAAAATGATAACTGGATTAATGTGAATATAAGAATTTCAGAAATCCAATTTGACCTAATGATGGGTTTCTTCCAAAAAATTATTGATTACACCAAAGATGCAATCAATGCTGCGAGCTACTTAACGCAAGGCTTGGCAGTAACTTTTGACCACATGAGAAGAAGACCAGTTACAGTTCAGTACCCATATGAAAAGTTAATACCTTCAGAACGTTATAGAGGAAGAATTCATTATGAATTCGATAAATGTATTGCATGTGAGGTCTGTGTCAGAGTATGCCCTATCAATCTCCCAGTAGTTGACTGGGTCATGAATAAAGAAACCAAGAAAAAAGAATTAAGGAACTACTCAATAGACTTCGGTGCATGCATTTTTTGTGGAAATTGCGTGGAATACTGCCCAACTAATTGCCTATCAATGACTGAAGAATATGAACTCGCAGCATTCGATAGACATAGCCTGAATTATGACAATGTTGCCCTTGGAAGACTCCCAACCAGTGTTACAACAGATCCATCTGTACAACCCTTGAGAGAGTTGGCTTATTTACCTAAAGGGAAAATGGATCCACATGAAGTATCACCTGACGATTTAAGAGTCGGGAAGCTGCCTGCTGAAGTAATGGACTGGATGAAAACAGATGCGCTAAATAATCAATCCCAACAAGTTAATTCAAATGAAGTAAAAGATACGCACCTAGATTAATGCATATTGCTCAATACACTGAATTAATTTGTTTTATAATACTTGGAGCAGTGATTATAATTGGTAGCCTTGGAGTTGTGCTACTAAATAATATTGTTTATTCTGCATTTTTATTAGGTGGTGTATTTATGTCTATAGCAGGATTATACCTTTTACTTAATGCTAGTTTTGTGGCTGCTGCACAAGTTCTTGTTTATGTTGGTGCCGTTAATGTTTTAATTATATTTGCAATTATGCTTGTAAATAAGCGTGAAGAACTGAGTCCAATTAAAGGTCTTAAATTAAGGAGATTTATTTCAGGTGGAGTTTGCGCTTGCCTACTAGGCTTATTAATAAGAGTTAATTTAACTACTAAGTGGAATATGCCAGGACCTGCATCTATAGGAGAAGGTTCAACTGTAAGAATTGGAGAACATTTATTCACAGATTATCTATTACCATTTGAATTAGCATCAGTTCTTTTATTAATGGCAATGATTGGAGCTATTGTTTTAGCTAGAAGAGATGTTTTGAATACTGATGAAGAAACTCAAGAAAAAATCAACCAAGAGATAATCGAGGAAAAGAAACAACCTTTATTAATAGATCAATCAAGTTAAAAAAATCATGAACTTAAATCCTAGCGATTCAATCAAATGATAGAAACTTCTCAAGGTTTAATTCCTCTTCAGGCATATCTAATTCTCGCATCACTTTTGTTTTGCATAGGTGTATGGGGACTAATTAATAGTCGAAATGCGGTAAGAGTTCTTATGAGTATTGAATTAATGCTTAATGCAGTCAATATTAATCTCATGGCATTCTCATCCTACTTAGATGGTTCGCTAATCAGAGGTCAGGTTTTTACCGTTTTTGTGATAACCGTTGCAGCAGCAGAAGCTGCAGTAGGTTTAGCAATACTATTATCACTTTATAGAAATAGAGTTACTGTTGATATGGAAAGTTTCAATCTTCTCAAATGGTAATCAATTATTTTAAATGAATTTAGATCTTGTATGGGTTATATACCGATCAGATAGTCAAGTTGCTAAAGAAGAGTCTATTAATTGCACAAATAAATTAAAATCTCTTGGTATTAAAGTTATTAATTCTTTAATTGGTACCGAGAAAGGTCTTCTTACAAAACTCATAAATGCTAAAAGTAAATTACCTGATTTGGCAATAGTTCTTGGAGGGGATGGCACTGTATTAAGTGCAGCTAGAGAGTTAGCAATGCATAAGGTACCCATATTAAGTTTCAATGTAGGGGGAACTCTTGGATTTTTAACTCACGATAAATTTCTCTTACAAAATAACGATATATGGGAAAAATTATATAGCAATAAATTCATAATAGATCCAAGAATGATGATTGAAGCAAAGTTACAAATAGAATCCGAAAATATTAATAAATCACAGAAAAAATCATTCTGGGCACTGAATGATTTTTATTTTAGATCTTATAGAGATGAAATCTCACCGACTTGTAATTTAGAGCTTGAAATTGATGGAGAAACAGTTGATGAATATCGCGGTGATGGCTTAATTGTATCTACACCTACAGGCTCTACAGCCTATGCAATGGCAACAGGAGGACCAATTCTTCACCCAAGTATTGAAGCTATTATTGTTAGTGCAATTTGTCCCATGAGCCTTTCAAGCAGACCAATAGTTATTCCAGGAGAATCAAAATTAATTATCAAAGCCTTAGGTAATCAAACAAGAAGAGTAAAGCTCTGGCAAGATGGTGCCAGTGGAGCATTAATAAAACCTGGTGATAAATGTTTAATAGAAAAAGCAAAACATAATGCTCTTATGATAGTGCTAGAAGATAGCCCTTCTTATTACACCACGCTCACACAAAAATTACATTGGGCAGGAAATGTAATTCAAAAAATCCAAAAAAAATAAGTCATCAAAATGGGTTTAGAAATTGAGAGAAGGTTTATTGTCCAAGGGAATGAATGGAAAAGTTATATTGATAAGATAAAAGAAATAAAACAAGGTTACTTAATCAGTGAAATTGATGAGTGGACAATAAGAGTAAGAATTATTAATCAAAAAGAATCCTGGTTAACTCTCAAATACCCTCATAATGAACTTTCAAGGCATGAATTCGAATATTTAATTCCTATAGATGATTCCCACTCCTTAATGGAACTGGCAACAAATACAGTTACTAAAACTCGATTCGAACTAGCTCTAAAGGAAGGTTCTTGGATAGTGGACTGTTTTCACGCAAAAAACGCACCCCTTGTCTTAGCTGAAGTCGAGCTCAACTCAACAGAGCAAATTATAGATCCACCAAATTGGTGCCATCAAGAAGTCACTGGTTTACACGAATTCAGCAATGCATCTCTTGCTAAATCTCCAATTTCAGAATGGACTATGGATAAAAGGCGCTTGATCCTTTAGATTCTCTTTATATTTAGTGCAGCGGTGCGCTGACTCTAAATTGCCACATTGACTGGAGATTCCCTGCTTGTATGGGTTATACGACACTGACGGAATCCTCCGACTAATCTGTTCAGACAGAGAAGCATGTATTGCATATGCAGAGCTTTTTGAACTTAGAGAGGTTGAATATTCCGTTTTATCAATATCCGAACCCTTAAAAAATTACAAGGAAACCAAAATCAAGTCTTTTCGTTCGAATCGTCATCATCAGGCAATGAACAGCAATTAAAGCCATCACGGCATATTTTTCCATTGTCCATAGCCCAATTCAAAAGAGCTACTCTATTTTTTGAACCAGTTTTGGTAAACATATTGCTCACATGATTATCTACAGTCCTTTTACTGATTGTGAGTTTCTCAGCAATCTCTTGATTTGTGAGGCCATCAGCCACGAGTCCAATGATTTCCATTTCCCTTGCAGAGAGGGCCAAATGAGCCGCATTAGAGACTTCCCCTGAGAACATGTACTCCTTATCAACTCTTTCAATTCATATTAAGCAAACTCGAGCGTTTCATCATGGATAGTAATTAACTAATGGAAAAAAAAAGTTGAAAACAACCCTTCAAAGCCAACTTCAATCAGGAAGCGTCACGATTACCGCTGAGATCACTCCCCCTAGAGGGACTGACACATCGGGAGCAATTACCAAGGCAAAAGCATTAGCAAAATATGTTCACGGAATAAACGTTACAGATTGCAGCAGAGCAATGATAAGAATGAGCAGTCTTGCATTATGCAAACTTCTCCTAGAAAACAACCTCGAGCCTGTACTCCAATTGTCTTGTAGAGATAGAAATAGAATTGCTTTACAAGCAGACCTACTAGGAGCAAATGCTCTTGGCATTAGAAATGTGCTTTGTCTTACTGGCGATCCAGTAAGAATTGGTGACCAACAAGATGCCAAACCTGTAAACGAATATGACTCAATAAGACTTCTTCAACAAATTTCTTCGCTTAACGAGGGAGAAGACCCTGTATCTGGAAAATTAGATGATGGTCCAACTGAATTGTTTTGTGGAGCTGCTGCAGACCCAAATTGTCGAGGTTTTGATGGACTAAGACGGAGAATTGAAAGGAAAAAAAATGCAGGCGCACGTTTTCTCCAGACACAAATGGTTATGGATCCAAAGATTTTAGAAAAATTCTGTAAAGAAATTGCTGATCCACTGCAAATGAATGTTCTAGCAGGAGTTTTTCTTCTCAAGTCTGCGAAAAATGCCAGTTTTATAAATAGAGTTGTTCCTGGAGCATGTATACCAGAATCAATTATTTCAAGATTAGATAATTCATCAAACCCTTTTCAAGAAGGGATATTAATAGCTTCTGAACAAGTAAAAAGCTTTCTTGAGATAGCCCAAGGAGTTCATATTATGGCAGTCAAAGCAGAGGACCATATTCCAGAGATTCTTCAGAGGGCCAATATCAATTGATTGTATTTATAAGATCTGTTCCCAGTAATTCCGCCATTGCCTTTTGCTGCGGAGAAGGTTCTCCTAAATCTTGCCTTCTTGAATCAGTGATTAACCAATCTAAAGCAGCCTCCTGAAGATCAAAATGATTTCCATTTTTTCCAACACAGTATCTACCAAACACTAATTTCTCCACAAGTTGTACCCCTGGTCCTATCCTCGAATAATCAAAAATAATCGAATTATCAATAGTTGCTCCTTCGCATATACAACAACTTGGACCAATCATTGAAGGACCAATGATTGTTGCACCATCTTCAATACATGTCATACCGCCCACATAAATAGGTCCTTGTACATTAATCTTTTCCCAATTAGCTGCAACATTTAATCCTGTAAAGATACCAGGTCTGACCTCTTTACCTGGTATTTCAACTTGACGAACATCACCTAAAAGAATATTACGAATTGCTCTCCAGTAATCAGGCACTTTCCCAATATCAATCCATTCAAAATCCATTGGGATCGCATAGAAGGGAGCATTGATTTCAACTAGTTTAGGGAAGAGATCAGAACCAATATCAAAAGGTTTATTAGAAGGAATATATTCAAATATCTCAGGCTCAAATAAATAAATTCCAGTATTAATTGTATCCCCAAGAGCCGAATCTATAGACGGCTTTTCTTGGAATGCTTTAACCCGATTATTATCATCAGTTAGTACAACACCATAGCTACTGACTTGGTCTTTAGGCACTTTCTTGGTAATCAAACTTGCTAATGATTTCTTATTTTTATGTTGTCTAACTGCTTCAGTAAGGTCTAAATCAATCAACGCATCTCCACATAAAACCACAAAAGTATCATCAAAAAATTCTTGGAAATCCTGAATTTTTTTCAATCCACCAGCTGAACCAAGAGCATCTCCAATTAACTCCCCTTCTTCTATCCGACCTTCAAAGCTATAAGCAATTTCAACACCAAACCTTTGCCCATCACGAAAATAATTCTCAATTTCTTCTGCCAAATGAGAAACATTAACCATTACCTCAGTAAATCCATGCTCCTTAAGAAGTTCCAACAGAAACTCCATCACTGGTTTCTGAAGGATTGGAATCATCGGCTTGGGGATCACATGAGTGATCGGCTGGATTCGAGTTCCCTTACCTGCTGCAAGGATCATCGCCTTCATAGGCGTTCTAGGCCTTGGCTAATTAAACCAACCTAAATAAACATCAAAAGGAGTTTAAGCTGCCACCGGCGCAATATGAGGCACCTCAAGAGAATTTAAAGGAAGTTGTGCAACCATTCCTGGTTCAAGTATTCGTTTTAATTTCAATTGAGAATAAAGAGCGCCCTCTTGAGAAAGCTCTATTTTCCCTTGAGAAGATAAAAAAAGCAGCGCCCAAAAAACTCCAATGCGATCAGTATCTAAATCATTAGGGGCATTTTCTGCCCAATTAATTACTAGGAACTCAAAATCAATCCAATACAATGCTTGTTCCCAATTGTTTAAATAAACCCCTAAAGCAGCTGTTGTTTCAGGTAATTTTTCTCTATGCGCTAAAGAGGTAACTTGAGCAATAACCTCTCTATCACTAAATCTCTTTTGTCTTTTCCTTCTTCGACTATTTAATTCATCAGATTCCAATGACTCGGCAATTGATTCAAGTTGTTCTATTAATTCTCCCAAAGTTACGGATCTTCTAAAAGGAGGCAAGGCAACTGATCTTCTAGCCAAATGCTTTTCTGGCCTCACAGGTAAATTAAAACTCTCATCTAACCACCCTTGCTCCGCAAGATCTAAATCAAAATCATCAACAACTTCTGAATCTACAGAGAATGTTTCAGCTTCAAGTACTTCAGCCTTCAAAGACACTAAAACAGATGCTGCGAGGAAAGCCTCACTACTTTCCGCTAAATCATTTTCATAACTCCCACCAGTTATTTTGGACTCTGATGAAATCTTCTTAGGTATATCCATTCTTTGACGTAATTGATCCAAGAATCCATCTACAACTGGGATGACGTCCACATCCCAAGGATCGATCTCACCTCTTTCAGCAGCATCTCGTAAAAGACGTATAGCAAATCTTGCACCTGATTCGGACCCAGTTTTCAAACAATTATCATGCAAAGCCATTAAGAAGCTATTGGCAATTTATCTAGCTATTAATAACAATGCCAGTTATGAATTAAAAAGTTCTAATAATTAAAAAATTTAGATTCTTTTTATAAATCCCAATCGAGGAGCAGAGATAAATGCAGGTTGAATTCTTTGATTAGATAATTTAGATCTTGGCGATTGATCTATCCTCTCAATAGGTGCCAAATCTCTCTTAACTAGATCATCAATGGAAGCGATATAAGTATCAGTAATAATTCTTGGATAAAGTCCTATACCAATAATTGGAACCAATAAAGATCCAATTATATAAATTTCTCTAGGTTCGGCATCTACAAGTTTAGTACTAGAAACTAAGCCTGAATTCTCTTTGCCAAAGAAAATTTCTCTCAGCATAGATAACAAATAAATTGGCGTAAGAATCACACCAAATGCGGCAAAACAAGCCATAACAACTCTAAATGGAAGGGTATAAACCTCATCGGTAACAAATCCTGCAAAAACCATCAATTCCGAAACAAAACCACTCATACCTGGCAAAGCTAAAGAAGCTAAGGAACAAACAGTCCATAGAGCAAACATAATTCTCATTTTTTGCCCTACACCCCCCATCTCTTCAAGTTGCAAAGTATGCGTACGGTCATATGTTGCACCAACTAAAAAGAATAAACTTGCACCTATTAATCCATGACTAATCATTTGCAACATGGCACCGCTGGTCCCTAAAGAACTAAAGCTACCTATTCCAATTAAAACAAAACCCATATGACTTATAGAGCTATATGCAATCTTGCGTTTTAGGTTTCTTTGCGCAAAAGAAGTTAATGCTGCATAAATAATATTGACTACTCCAAGGACTATTAATAAAGGAGCAAACTGAACATGTGCTTCAGGTAATAATTGAGCATTAAATCTTAAAAGTGCATAACCTCCCATCTTCAAAAGTATTCCAGCTAAAAGCATATGAACAGGAGCCGTAGCCTCTCCATGAGCATCAGGAAGCCATGTATGCAAAGGAACTATCGGAAGCTTTACTCCAAAGGCAATTAATAGACCGCCATAACAAAGTAATTGAAATCCTTTACTGAAATCCTGTTGTGCTAGTTGAGTATATTCAAAATTTGGAGTTCCTCCTCCAAAAAATCCCATGCCAAGAGCAGCTAAAAGAATAAATAATGAGCTACCTGCTGTATAAATAATGAATTTTGTAGCTGCATATTGACGCTTCTTTCCTCCCCAAATAGCTAATAATAAATAAACTGGAAGCAATTCCAGCTCCCAAGCCAAGAAGAAAAGAAGCATATCCTGAACAGCAAATACAGCTATTTGCCCACCATCCATTGCCAGGATTAAAAAGAAAAACAACTTAGGTTTAAAAGTGACTGGCCATGCAGCTAATACGGCTAAAGCAGTGATAAAGCTACTAAGCAATATCAAAGGCATTGATAGGCCATCAGCACCTACAGACCATGTCAGTCCTAAAGCAGGCAACCAACTAACTCTTTCTGCAAGTTGCAATCCTTCTTCAGCAGGGTCATATCCAGTTAAATAAGCAGCGACAGTGATCAAAAAAGTGACTAAAGAGATAGCCAAAGCGAACCATCTCACTTTTTTCCCATCTCCCTCGTCAGGAATGAACGGAACAATTAAAGACCCAACAATAGGGAAAAGAATAGAAAGACTTAACCAAGGAAAATCCATAGGGTAAATAGTCGAGTCAATAACTGAACTCGTTAAAAAAGTTGCATTACTAGCCAGCATCAACACCTAAAACTCGAATCGCTGCTTGTTGGAGTGTAGAAATCCTGGCAGTTATTACATCTATTAGATAGGGGATGACACACACAAAACTCTGCATGATCTAAATAGGAGAAGGTCCTAAAACTGAGAAAAGTGCAACCAAGGCAATAACTCCTCCAAACACAATCAAGGCATAGAACTGAGCACGACCAGTCTCAAAATATTTAAGCCCTTCTCCACTTCCTAGTGTTAACAATCCAGTTAAGTTAACAATGCCATCAACTACTTTGGCATCAACTTCTAAAACTTCTCTAGCAAGTTTTCTGCTACCTCTAATAAATATTTTTTCATTTATATCATCAAGGTACCATTTATTAATTAAAAAATTATTAATCAGTTTATATCTTGAGGCTACAAGCTTACCCAAATCAATTCTCTTTAAATAATAAGCAAAAACAGCTAAAGTAATCCCTGAAATTGAAATCAAAACAGATCCAAATGCAAGTGGTAAGAATTCACTCCATCTAAAACTCTCTGCCATCTCAATCGCCTCACTAGGGTTAAGTAATCTTGCAAAGACACTATTCCAAGGTGCTCCTAATAAACCAATAAAAATTGATGGAACTGCTAGAATTCTCAATGGAAGTGTCATTGACCAAGGAGATTCATGTAATTCACCAGCATGAAATTCATCAGTCTCATCAGTTTCTTTACCCGCCATCAAAAGCAACTGACTTTGCAATTCTTTATTCTCTCCACGAAATTCACCTTCAAAAGTTAGAAAATAAAGCCTGAACATATAAAACGCTGTCATACCTGCTGTTAAAAACCCGATAAACCAAAGAACAGGAAAACTAATAAAGGCTTGTCCAAGAATTTCATCTTTACTCCAAAATCCTGCCAAAGGCGGAATTCCACTTATTGCAATACAGCCAATTAAAAAAGTCACTGCAGTTATTGGCATCTTCTTCCTCAATCCACCCATTAATCTCATATCTTGCGCAAGAATTGGTTCATGACCAACCACATCCTCCATTGAATGAATAACCGATCCAGAACCCAAGAACAGCATTGCTTTAAAAAAAGCATGGGTAACTAGATGAAACATTCCTGCAACAGGAGCTCCACATCCCATGGCAAGCATCATGTATCCAAGTTGAGAAACAGTGCTATAAGCAAGACCTTTTTTAAGGTCCATTTGTGTTAAAGCAATTGAAGCACCGAGAAAACAAGTAATTGTTCCAACAATGGCAATGACTAATCCCACTAATGGAAATTGAGAATAGAGAGGTTCTAATCTTGCGACCAGAAAAACACCAGCCGCAACCATTGTGGCTGCATGTATTAAGGCTGATATCGGTGTAGGACCTTCCATCGCATCTGGAAGCCAAACATGTAAAGGAAATTGAGCTGATTTAGCCATTGGGCCCATAAAGACCAAAAGACATATAGTTAATGCTGCCCAATTCGGAACAGTGCCTGCCTGAAGTGCATCTGCAAGTCCAGAAGCAATACCTTGAAAGTCAAAACTTCCTGTAGCCCAAAACAAACCCAAAATTCCCAACAACAGTCCAAAATCGCCAACTCTATTTACAACAAATGCTTTCTGAGCAGCATGCGCAGCTCCATCTCTGTCATACCAAAAACCAACTAGCAGATAAGAACACATCCCCACTAATTCCCAGAAAACATAAATCTCCAAAAGATTTGGACTAACAATTAAGCCCAACATGGAACTACTAAATAAAGCTAGATAAGTAAAAAAACGAACATAGCCTTTATCGTGTGCCATATATCCATGCGAATAGATCATCACCAAAAAAGCTATGGTGGTAACCAAAGCAAGCATTACTGCAGCTAGAGGATCAATTACATATCCCATAGGCAGAGTGAAATCTCCTGCACTTGCCCAAACAAATAAATGTTCAACTGGAGCAGCGCCCGCTAATTGTTCAATTAAAACTGCATAACTCAAAAATGCAGCGAAACCAACTAGCGAAACAAGAGCTATTGCAATAGGTTTTCTTAATTTATTAATTTCTTTGTTAAAACTTATAAGTCCCATGCCAGCAAGGACTCCTCCAATTAGGGGAAGTACCGGGATTAACCAAGCGAGTTCAGCAGCTGAATACATTCCGCAGCTTATTTTTCTAAAGTTTAAGCATTTAATCTCAGAAGTTCTGTTAAATCGACAGATAAAAACGCTTCACTTCCTAAAGAAATAAAACGATGCGACCACCAAATAATTGCAATTGCGACGCAAATCCCTATCTGTGAGGGCTTTGCAAATTCCTGCCAAACAAACTTTTGTCTTCCATCCATAAGAGCAAGGAAAGGAATTACAGATGTATTTCTTTTCAATTCCTCAAATTCATTCCCAAACCTTGCCCTTAAGCGCCTATCTCCATGCCAAATAGCAAAAAGATGATGACCAATTAAGCCTAAGCAAGTAAACATCATAAAACTTGTACCAATCCAAAGACTATGAGCAAAACACCAAAGTATCTGACCAATAGCTTGAGGATGCCTGCTAATCCTTATAATCCCAGTCGCATAAAGTCTTACTTGGGGTTTCACTACTGCTGGTATCTCTAAAAGGTTATAAGTAGCTGGGTATAAAAACAAAAAACTAACAGCTGTAATGATCCAAATTATTGGGATTATGCCTGGAGTTCCTTGAAGGTTCCAAAGACGAATTCCGTCATAACGATGGGCTAAAAAATATCCAATCACAATAGTTGCAGAAGGGATACTAACAAGAGCAAAAATAATCCTCCAGGCCCTAGCGCCAATCAAATTCTCTGCTTTATTTCTTAGCGCCGCCCCTCCACTATGAATAACTGCAAAAACCACTAATAACAAAAGCATCACATAGCTTGATTGATGAATTCCTTCTAGGGGCATTTAGCTCGATATACCTGCTTAATTATTATTAAATTCTCTGGTCTAGGCATTTAGGCAGTAAAGTTTTTACTCTTATTGCTGCCATCTGGCAGCCCTCATGTCCGAACTGCCTTTCACACTAGATCAATTAAGAATCCTCAAGGCTATAGTTAGCGAGGGGAGCTTTAAAAAAGCTGCTGAAAGTTTGTATGTGACTCAACCTGCAGTAAGCCTTCAAATTCAAAATCTTGAAAAGCAATTAGAAATTACAATTTTTGATAGAGGTGGCAGAAAAGCGCAATTAACAGAAGCAGGGAAATTATTAGTAAATTATTGCGAAAGAATTCTTGGACAATGTCAAGAAACTTGCAAGGCAATTGAAGACCTAAACAATTTACAAGGAGGGTCTTTAATAGTTGGAGCTAGTCAAACAACAGGGACATACCTAATGCCTCGAATGATTGGACTGTTTAGACAAAAGTATCCTCAAGTTTCAGTACAACTTCAAATACATAGCACAAGAAGAACTAGTTGGAGTGTCGCCAATGGTCAACTTGATCTTGCCATTGTTGGAGGTCAACTTCCATTAGAGCTAAATGAATTATTAGAAGTAATTCCATATGCCAGTGATGAACTTGCGCTCGTTCTACCTTCAAAACATCCTTTATCGAAACTTTCCGAATTAACTAAAGAAGATCTTTATAAATTATCTTTTGTTAGTTTAGATGCCAAGGCAACTACTAGAAAAGTAGTAGATCAACTACTTATAAATTCTGGATTAGATACTCAAAGACTCATAATAGAAATGGAATTAAATTCATTTGAGGCAATAAAAAATGCTGTTCAATCAGGTCTTGGTGCCGCTTTCTTACCAGTTATCTCAATAGAAAAAGAACTTTCTTCTGGATCAATTCACAAACCAGTTATTGCAGATTTAGTAGTGCAACGAGAATTGAAGTTAATTACAAATCCCAACAGATACAGTTCCCGAGCTGCAAATGCATTTATGGAAAATATATTACCTATCTTTTGCAGTCAAGATTCACCACTCAAAAGCAAAGATAAAGCCTAAATAATTAAAAGTTAATTGCTTCTTGATTGATTCCAACGGCATCTTCTGAAGCTCCTTTAATTATAAATTTATTCTCATTCACATCTGCTTGATAAACACAGCGAACAATAGGATTATCTCTAATCGAGCCTATATAAGCGAAAGTATTCATTCTTTGCTTGCATTCTCTAACATCTTCATTCGTGATTGCTCCTTGCTTTTGGAGAACCGTCCAATTCTCTCTTCTAATGACACATCCAGGCTGTAACGCAGGTTGAGTAACAAAACTAGTTGATGGATTTAATGTTGTATACATTTCAACGTCAATTACAAAAGCACTTGCACCCCATTGCCTACAAAACTCAGGATCAGGAACTGCCATATCTAATTGTTGCTGACTGGCTATATTGCCCTGCCCTCCTTGGGTTGTACTAGTCACCGCGCTACCAATACCTACTCCTAAAATCAAAACACCAGCCAGTATTGCAATAGTTCCAGTATTAAGTTTGATACCACTACCACCTTGAGAAGGATTAGAAGGACCTCCTGGGCCAGAAGGTGGGCCATAACCTCTTCGACTCTGAGAAGGTCCTCCTAGTCGTTCTGAATAATTTCTCTGTCTACCATCTGAGCGGGCAGGACCTCGACGTCCGGAGGGGGGGAATCTGTTATAAGGAGAGCGGCTCACAACAAATCAGGGGTTCTTGGAAGACCCATTGAATAATTTAAGACTCTGCAATCTGGGTTATAACTTAATTCACCTGCTTGAAGAAGTTTTCTAATAGTTCCTTCTAACTCTGAACCAATTTTTCTTAGGGAGTAATCATTAAGTTCTTGCCCTGATTGAGATTCGACTAATTCCTTGAAACGTTTTTGAACTTTTTCAACAACTTCCTCAGTCCAAACAAATTCATTATCTGGATCAAGATCTAATGTGAGGTGATCCTCATCAAAAATCAAATTATCCTCCTCAACTTTAGCTGTAAACAATCGAACATGACGCGTAGTTGATTTTAAAAACGTATCAGGCATTACGATTCAATGGTTAGGTTGGTAAAATTTACGAATAATTCTCATTAATCAAAATAATTTTAGGACGGACTGCTCATTAAAGTTGAAGTTAAGTTGTAAAAAAAGAATGCGTGTTGCAATTGCAGGAGCAGGCCTAGCAGGTCTCTCATGCGCAAAATACTTGGCTGACGCTGGTCACACTCCTATTCTCTTCGAATCAAGGGATGTTTTAGGAGGAAAAGTCGCAGCCTGGAAGGATGAAGACGGAGATTGGTATGAAACTGGTCTACATATTTTTTTTGGAGCATATCCAAATATGCTGCAGCTTTTTAAAGAGCTCAATATTGAAGATCGTCTGCAATGGAAAAGTCATTCCATGATCTTCAACCAACCAGAAGAACCAGGAACATATAGTCGCTTTGATTTTCCTGATTTACCTGCACCTTTAAATGGAGTTGCTGCAATTCTTGGTAATAACGACATGTTGACTTGGCCTGAGAAAGTTTCTTTTGGATTAGGTTTAATACCAGCAATGATTAGGGGGCAAAGCTATATCGAAGAATCAGATAATTACTCTTGGACAGAGTGGTTGAAAAAACAAAATATTCCTAACAGAGTTAATGATGAGGTCTTTATTGCAATGAGTAAGGCACTAAATTTTATTGGTCCAGATGAAATTTCTTCTACAGTTTTACTAACTGCTTTAAATAGATTTCTACAAGAAAAAAATGGTTCTAAAATGGCATTTTTAGACGGTGCTCCACCAGAAAGATTATGCCAACCAATTGTCGAACATATCGAGAATCATGGTGGAGAGGTGATTCTTAATAGTCCTCTGAGAAAGATTAACCTAAATGAAAATGGAACTGTTAAAAGTTTTCAAGTAGGTGGCTTGAAAGATCAGGACTTAAAAGATATCAATGCAGATGCATTTGTAAGCGCAATGCCTGTCGATCTTTTGAAATTACTTTTACCAGATCAATGGAAATCATTGGACTTATTTCGAAAGCTTGATGGTCTTAGAGGAGTTCCAGTCATTAATATTCATCTTTGGTTTGATAGGAAACTAACAAATATTGATCATCTACTATTCAGTCGGTCTCCTTTATTAAGTGTTTACGCTGATATGAGTATTACATGCAATGAATATAAAGATGAACATCGATCAATGCTGGAATTGGTTTTTGCACCAGCAAAAGAATGGATTGGTCGTAAAGACGAAGAAATTATTGATGCAACCATGCTGGAACTTAAGAAACTCTTTCCAACTCATTTCACAGGAGATAATCAAGCAAATTTGAGAAAGTACAAAGTAGTTAAAACTCCTCTTTCTGTTTACAAAGCAACACCTGGCATGCAGAAACTTCGCCCTAGTCAAAAGACACCAATTAAAAATTTCTTCCTAACAGGTGATTACACCATGCAAAAGTACTTAGCCTCAATGGAAGGAGCCGTGCTCAGTGGGAAACTATGTGCAAAAGAGATCAATGATTTAAGCAAATAAGTGCTTACACAGCCTTAATCTGGAAAAAAGCTATTTTCATTGACGCTATTGATCTCTAACTCAATGACAACCATCAACAATTACCCCACTATTAAGCCTTGACCCAGCTTAATTTCAACCTAGAAAAAGCTTATGAATCCTGCAGGAAGGAGACAGCCCATTGGGCTAAAACTTTCTACTTAGGAACTATGTTGCTTCCTCCTAAGAAACGTAAAGCAATATGGGCAATTTATGTTTGGTGTAGAAGAACTGACGAGTTAATGGATAGCCCTGAAGCTCAATTATGTGAATTAACTGAATTATCTGATCGATTGGATAGATGGGAAGAAAAAACTAAAGCATTATTTACAGGGAAAATAGTTGATGATCTTGATGCTGTTATGGCCGATACATTAGAACAATTTCCACAATCAATAACTCCCTATCTAGATATGATTGAGGGTCAAAGAATGGATCTCAATTGCAAAAGATATGAAACTTTTAAAGATCTTGAAGTTTATTGCTACCGAGTAGCAGGAACTGTAGGTCTAATGACCCAAGGAGTTATAGGAATTGATAATGCATATTTATCCAAAAAAGGTGGGGAAATACCTGACACTTCAGATGCAGCAATTGCATTAGGAATTGCAAATCAATTAACCAATATACTTAGAGATGTTGGAGAAGATCGAGGAAGAGGACGTATATATCTTCCATTAGAAGATCTCAATCGTTTTGGATATTCAGAAGATGATTTAATGGCTGGTCGTATTAATAATGCTTGGAAATCATTAATGCGTTTTCAATTAGATCGAGCTAGAGAGTGGTTTTCTCGGTCAGAAGAAGGTATTCGCTTGCTCTCAATAGATTCTCGTTGGCCAATTTGGACATCTTTAAGACTATATAGAGGGATTCTAGATTCAATTGAAAAGCTCGATTATGACGTTTTCAATAACCGCGCCTATGTGAATAACTTCATAAAATTTATTAATCTACCTCTATCTTATTTCTTAGCGATAGGTGACGAGAGATATAAAATAGAACAGATTTTGAAAAATTAATTTAAACCTATATATGTAGTCAGTTAAACAGCTGTTTTTTGATTAGCTAGTAGATCCTTTAACTTAGCCAATTCACCTGCCCATCTAGGATCTGGGGCTTCTAAATTAGGAGCATCACTATGAACAACTTTCTTCACTTCCTTTCTATTAGCTTGAGCATTTCCATTCTTCATAGATGAACCATTCCTTTTTCCACCAC